>NZ_JBARYM010000368.1:0-14292 GCF_049647865.1 Tunicatimonas sp.
ACACAACCTAACCTAAATCTTCAATGCTTTGCGGTTCAGAAGGAAGGTAAAGGAGGGGTCATCTAGGCGTGACCCGTCTCTTTTACTACACTACACAACCTAACCTAAATCTTCAATGCCTCGGTTCGGAAGGAAGGTAAAGGAGGGGTCATCTAAGCGTGACCCGTCTCTTTTACTACACTACACAACCTAACCTATATCTTTCAATGCTTTGGTCAAATAAGTATTGCTAAACTAAGTAAGCTACTACTCGCCTGTAAACCAGTCTTTTTTAACGCTAGCTGATTAATCTTAAATCTTAACTTAGAGCCATCTACTACAAAACTTACTGGGGCTCCTTCACTAGCCAAATCTTCCTCGGTAACAATGAGCACACCAGTGTCTTCTATTTGCGACACTAATTCAGCTAACTGCGATGAAGCTGACTTCGGCACATAAATTATATTGCAGACTTTTGCTTCGCTGGGTGATTTAATCGTCTTCACCGCTATCTCACTCTTGTTTTTTAAGTTGCCTTGTAATTCATCAGCTATATTCTGCTCCTGAAGTACTCCTATTACGTAGCTGCCTGAAGTAGCTGGAAAATTTATATACTTAGTAAAGTTGTAAAGATAAATCGCTTCCAGCTTTCGAGTTGAAATTTGAGCATTGACATGTAAGGAGCAGAACAACCCTATTATCAAAATCACCCAACTATTTATCTTCACCTGCCTCATTCTCAATTCCTTTTTGCTCTAGACATATACAAATGTATTAGCTAGCTTTGTCAATAAGAATTGGGCTTTGACGAATTACCTACACATGTAATTTTGATCCCAGTTCTTAAACAAATTATGATTTTTGGTAGAGTATCTTTCGATCAAGATGTTCATATTTAAATAATGAAATAGTAATCATAAGTGGCTAAAGCTTCGTATGAGTAAACAGTTAAATCACTTCGTCTTCCTTTTTTTTAATAACTATTGAAATATGAGCCAATAAATTTCTGATATGACAAATTATTAGGCATTATCTTTCGTTATTAGAAATAGTATGCTTGCATAACAAATTTTATAATCACTATATTTGCAAGGAGCAATCTCTAGGAATTTACATGTAGTAAAGAGAGCGGTATTATGAAAGAAATAATGGAAAATTGCTTAAAAACAATAAAAGCCTTCTCGCGTAAAGCAAGAAGGCTTAAAAGAAATGGTGATGAGTGGGCTCGAACCACCGACTCACGGATTTTCAGTCCGATGCTCTACCAACTGAGCTACATCACCGTAGTGGGCTACAAAACTAGATAAAATTCTGAATGCTGCAAAAATTTTAAAGAAAGTTATATGTTAGCTTATCTCGGACAAATTGTATTTATCATTATTGTAGGAGTTGCTTCGGTCATTTTGGCTAAGCGAATTCAGCGGATTCGACAAAATATCTTGCTAGGTCAAGATACAACTAGAGACGATCAATCTCATAAACGCTGGCGTACCATGCTATTAGTTGCATTCGGTCAGCAAAAAATGTTTAAACGGATCATTCCTGCATTTTTTCACTTGCTCATTTACGTAGGATTTATCGTAATTAATCTGGAAGTGCTAGAGTTCGTGCTGGATGGTCTGCTGGGAACCCATCGCTTGTTTATGCCCTATTTGGGTGATGTATATTTAGTTGCAATGAACATTTTTGAGACGCTAGCGGTGCTGGTCATTCTCGCTTGTGTAGTTTTTTTGTGGCGTAGAAATGTGCAGAAAGTGAAGCGATTTCATGCTCAGGAGATGACCGCTTGGCCTAAATTAGATGCTAACCTTATTTTAATCATTGAGATTATTTTGATGTTCGCTATTCTGACCATGAATGCTACTGATCAATTGCTACAGACTCGTTCAAACTCGGGTTATGAAGCTACCGGAACATTGTTTTTTAGTTCACTGCTAATTCCCCTATTCGCTGGGTTAGATACTAGCACATTAATATTTGTTGAACGCTTTGCCTGGTGGTTTCACATCATCGGAATTTTAGGGTTTGCCATCTACGTCACGTACTCTAAACACTTGCATATATTTTTGGCGTTTCCCAATACGTATTATTCTCGACTGGTACCCAAGGGACAAATGGATAATATGCCCGCGGTTACCAAGGAAGTGCAAATTATGCTCGGGGCCCAACCGGAGAACGGGGCAAGCGATGCTGAGGAAGAGGTGGGCCGATTCGGAGCAAAGGATGTAAACGATTTGATGTGGACTGACTTAATGGGGGCGTACGCCTGCTCGGAATGTGGCCGTTGTACTTCGGAGTGCCCGGCTAACCAAACCGGAAAAAAGCTGTCGCCTCGCAAAATTATGATGGATACGCGCGATCGGTTAGAAGAAGTAGGTCAACAGCTTGACAAAGGTGAAAGTGAATTGGAAGATGGTAAATCTTTGCTCGATGATTACATCAGCAGGGAAGAGTTGAATGCTTGCACTACGTGTAATGCCTGCGTTGAGGCTTGTCCAATCAATATCAACCCATTGTCTATTATTCTACAAATGCGGCGCTACGTAGCGATGGAAGAAGCACAGTCTCCCGCTTCCTGGAACGCAATGTTTTCTAACATAGAGAATAATTTTGCTCCTTGGAAGTTTGCCCCTACCGATCGGTTTAACTGGGCGGATGAACTCGCTAATGAAGAACAAAAAGGGGAAACTGGTAACGGAAGCGGTTCCCTGTCGGAACCGGAGACTGAAAACCAGAAACCGGAGGAGAAATAGATTTTTAAGAATTATTAGCATACAGCAACTTTGAGCATTCAATCATTAAACAATTCAGTTGATATGAATAAAGAAGTAAAAGTACCAACGATGGCTGATCTGGTGGCACAAGACGAAACCCCGGAAATATTATTCTGGGTAGGCTGTGCCGGTTCTTACGATGACCGGTACAAACGAGTGACCAAAGCTTTTGTGAAAATTTTAAACGCAGTAGGTACTAAGTTCGCAGTGCTGGGTACGGAGGAGGCTTGTACCGGAGATCCGGCTCGCCGCGCCGGAAACGAATTTCTCTTTCAAATGCAGGCAGCCGCCAATATTGAAGTACTGAATGGCTACGAGATAAAAAAGATCGTGACGGCTTGCCCCCACTGCTTCAACACCATTAAAAACGAATATCCTGAGCTAGGAGGAAATTATGAAGTAATTCATCACTCTACTTTTCTTCAGCAGTTGATTAATGAGGGTAAAATTTCAATGAAGGGTGGCGGAAGTTTTAAGGGACGCAAGATCACGTATCATGATTCTTGCTACTTGGGTCGGGCTAACAATATTTATGAAGCTCCGCGCGAAGTGCTGGAGGCATTGGATGCTGATCTAGTAGAAATGAAACGCTGTCGTACCAAAGGACTTTGTTGCGGAGCCGGTGGTGCCCAAATGTTTAAAGATGCCGAACCTGGTAACAAAGAAGTGAATATTGAACGAACAGAGGAAGCGTTAGGGACGGGGGCAAAAACTATTGCCGTGGCCTGCCCCTTCTGTATGACCATGATGAGCGATGGGATAAAAAATAAGGAAAAAGAAAGTGAGGTAGCCGTAAAAGACTTGGCTGAATTGATTGCTGAAAATAATCAGCTTTGATAAGGGAACTGGTTCATCAGATCTTATCACGGATAAATGCTAAGGGGGAACTGTAGTTGTTTACAAAACGGTAAAATCCCCGCCCCCCCCTTTAAGAAAGGGGGGAGGGAAGATCAACGAAATAATGTACTAAGCAGTGGGCGAGCGTTAGTTGCTTCCCAGAAAATAAATACAGTAATGCCAGTATAGATCGCTGAGAATGCCCAAACCCACCCGCGAGCGTATTGCCATTGTTTTTGTTCAATCTTGTAAGCAAAGAATGGAATAATCTGTAGGCTATGGATACCGATAAAATGAGCAATCCGTAAATCGCCACCCTCAGTACTCTAATTAACAAAAGGCAACCCTGCTCCGCCATCAGCTACACCTATGCTGTGCGATAGCTGCCCGACCATCATTCCACCTACGGCACTGGCGAACAAAAACAGTAGTAATGCTAAGCGAACCGCTAGCCGATAGGTGGGTGGCAGTCTAATTTTTCCCACAAAAAACAAAATCGTCATCCAGGTAAAAAGCAGCGTGTTAGTCACAATGGCAACTCCCATAGTATAGTAAATCCTCGCATCCAGTATCGTCGCTCCATTAAAATGGGATTGTACTCCCCGGGCAGCCTGAAATACGATGCAGACAATCTCAATAACCATAGTAGCTGCTATTCCCCAAGAAATAATGCGTACCGAGCGCGGATAAGCCGTTAGATATTTTAGAAACCAGCCTACTGTCCACAAATAAACAACAATAGACAAAGCAAACTTCATCGGCTTAACCCAAGCATTGATCCCCATGACCGTGCGTTCGTCAATAGAGAATAGCGTGAGCAGAATAAGAAATAGCACCGCATGTGCTAACCCTACATAGGCTAGCAGGCGATTTCGCCGAATTAGCTCTTGTAAAACTTAAGCAAGGTCATGCGATAATTTCTTGGTACGGATAGTTCGGATGATAAGATAGAGTAGCAAGCCAATAGGCCCCAAAAAGAACGTAAACAGCAAACAGGGAATAATCAGCCAATGCGATATTCCTAACTTTTGAGCATTTTCCACCTCCCAACTACCTACGAACAGATCAAAGGCCAAATAATGCACCCACCCCGCCAACAAAGACCAAGGATTCTCAAAAAGTTGGCTTACTTCGGCTAGCGAACCGAAGCCGCCTTCTGAATTGCCAAAATGAGTAATAATTAGAATAGCATATAAAGCAGAGAGCAGAAGCACTACACCGAGGCGAACCAACGCAAGAGTATATTTCCATCGGAAAGCCACGATTAGTAGAATCCAGCCGATAAGTACAAAGGTGCTAGCAAAAGAGAAGATGGTTTCGGGTTGCATGGCTGAAATTAAAAGTAGATAGTAGAAAATTGATAATTAAGTCAAATTTGGCGGTTAATTATTTATGCAAAGAATGAGAAGAGATATTAAAAAATAAGAAAAATAGTGGGCAGTCGGCCAATGAGTGAGGTAGACCGTAGAATAATCAAGATGAACGGTTAGCGAGTGGTTTGAGTAATACGTAATGCTACCATATGTTCAAATTCAGGTAATTCAAGTTGGATGGTTTCACCACTACCAGAAATATTGCCCGTATCAATAGCTTCTCCATTGAATGGAGAGACAAACTCGTAGTTGAAATTTCCCTGAGGTAAATTCAGTTTAACCCAGTCGGTGGCTTGACCCGTGAGGAAGATAGCGTACTGCTGACCTGCTTCAGCTAAGCACTGAGTTTCTAGTCCAGGAGAGTGAACAACCGTAGAAAAATCAGGACGCATACGAATGTAGTCCAGTGATTCCATAAACTCATGCAAGTAGACTAGTTGCTGACGCAAGGTAGTGCTGCCGCCCCCCGGAGCATCGTTGCTGCCCTTTCCATCTTCGTGGTTCACGTAAAACGAATAATCAAGATTGTTAAAGACACTGCCCCCCGCTACAATAAACTGCCAAGCTTGCCGCAGATAAGTAGTATCTGAACTCCCGGCGAACCCAGATTCATCGAAGCTAATTGGTCGATCCCAGGCGTAGTTCATCCAGACGGCTTCGGGCCAAGCGTAGTGGAAGTTGAGAACATTTACACCATCTTGTACTTCTTCTAAAGAGTGCTTAAAGTTAGCGTAGTTTTGCGCAATAAGATGCTTCTTAGTTAGATTCCGCTCAGCGGCCACGATTTGATCGACCATTACCTGCTGCCACTCCGAAGACGCTTCAGAAGCAGTTTGAGCCCACTTTGCCCAAGATAACCCTTTAGGATCTAATGTTTTGAGTGTCCGCAGGGCGTTTTGTGGATCATCCGACCAAGGCTCGTTTTGGATTTCGTAGAAGATATTGTCAAACGCATTAAGCTCAGTAACAATCTTAGCGACCATTTTTTTCTGATAATCTGTTAGCGAGCCATTCGCCAGCGTATTCGACTTTTTCCGGTCTACCTCAGGAATGTCGTTCACATTGTTCCCCGAATTGAAGGGATTGCGTTCCCATGATTCATCCGCATACGTAGAGCAAAAGAAAGTTACTTCCACGATGATATCCCGCTGATCAGCCTCACGAATAAAACTTGTCAATCGCTCAAAATACTCAAGATTCCATTCATCCAGATCAAATTTCTTTTCTCCTTGGTACAGTCCTTCTTCATCGGTGCGATTCCAGGGAGTAATAAAACGATTGACTGCGGGAGCCAGCGTATTATTGCCAATATTAAAGCTACCGGGAATTTCTACGTAGGATCCTACAAAAATTCGGGTGTAATTCATTCCCTCCTGTTGCATTGTCTCCAGATAGGTTTCGTAATCAAAATCCAGATTAAGTACTGCCCCGTAGTGCTCAGCCGAAGTAATCAGCAGCGTAGGTTCCTCCTGATAGATAAAGTAGTGAGAATTGTCAGGGTGTAACGCAATGGGTTGAGCAGCACCCGGTTGGACCGCACCCGGTTGGACCGCACCCGGTTGGACCGCATCCGGTTGGACCGCATCCGGTTGGACCGCACCCGGTTGAGCTACAAGTGATTGAATTGTGAATACGCTAATGAAAACAAACGATAGCGCAGCAAAACGTAGTAAAGAAAACATATTAGGTTATTGAAATTAGTGTAGCCTAATATAAGTTATTCTAATTTAGTGGTTACATTGCGCAAAAACATGTCGACAATAACAAGTGCCGCCATTGCTTCTACAATGGGAACTGCCCGGGGCACCACGCAAGGATCATGACGTCCCTTTCCCGAAACGGTCACTGTTTCGCCGGCTTCGTTCACACTATCCTGATCTTGCATAATCGTCGCTACCGGTTTAAAAGCCACTCGGAAGTAAATGTCTTCGCCATTGGATATTCCACCTTGTACGCCGCCGGAATGATTCGTCTTCGTACGGATAGTTCCTCTATCACTATAGATTTCGTCGTTATGCTGCGAACCGCGTAAAGTAACCCCATCGAAACCGCTGCCGTACTCGAATCCCTTAACCGCATTAATGCTTAGCATTGCTTTACCTAGCTCAGCGTGCAGCTTATCAAACACCGGCTCTCCTAAGCCCGCTGGAACTCCAGTAACAACGGCACTCACTACTCCGCCAATGGTATCTCGGTCTTTACGAACCTGGTCAATTAGATTAATCATCTGTTCGGCGGTTTCTAAATCGGGGCAGCGTATGGGGGTAGCTTCAGTTTGAGAGAAATCCAGTTGAGTATACGGTTTTTCTAGCCGTAAACTGCCTACCTGAGAAACATACGCCTGAACGTCAATTCCTTTATGTTTTAAAAAGAGCTTAGCAACCGCCCCTGCTGCTACTCGGGCGGCAGTTTCTCGGGCTGAGCTACGGCCACCGCCTCGGTAATCCCGAACTCCATACTTAGCGTGATAAGTATAGTCCGCGTGCGAGGGACGAAACTTGTCAGCAATATGCGAATAGTCTTTACTCCGCTGATCCTCGTTAGGAATGTAAATGGCTAACGAAGTGCCGGTAGTTTTCCCTTCAAACACTCCCGATAAAATCTGGAACGTATCACTTTCCCGACGTTGCGTCGTAATTTTGGACTGACCTGGTTTACGCCGACCCAACTCTTGCTGAATAAACTCTTCATCTATTGGCAGTCCGGCCGGACATCCGTCAATCACTACCCCAATTCCCTTCCCGTGCGATTCGCCAAAGGTGCTGATTTTAAACAACGTTCCGTAAGTATTGCTCATAAACTAAAGCTAAAGGCAAGCCACAAATTAATCAAATTTACTTCTTGAATGTGATTACCGCCACGAGAGCCAACATTCCGATAATCAGAATATTAGCCGCTAGTTGCAACCAACCATCATTATTGCGGCTTTGTAGTGTGTTGTTTACTCCCGCAATCCGGTTGTAGAAAGAACCTACATCTTGCGAGCTGATGTATTCATTCTTACGGCTCTTTCCTTCTACTAATACCTGAATGTCAGAAGATAAAGTATCGTACTGCTGACTAGCTGTATTAAAAAATACCCAGTTGAAATAGTCCCCTAGATTATACTCACCTGGCTCATTTGGTACGGCATAATACGAAAAAGCTTTAGAACCCGTCACCTGATTGCTGCGTCGATTGATATTTTGTTCTACGCTAGGCTCGTAGAAATCGAAAGCATCAGTAGTGCGAACGGGCGGCTTTTCAATGTAGTTGATATTTCCCTCGCCCATAACTTTGAAAGTATAATTAAAACTACCTCCCGTGTTTAACTCTTGCTCTGAGATAGATTCATCTAGCCGGTAGTTTCCTACCGCTACTGATGCCTTTAGAGGGTGCGGTGGCAACTCTCTCACGTATACCGTGCGTGGCTCGGTCTTAAATTCTTTGAAGCCCTCTTGCCGTCGTCGCCCAAAGACTGAAGGGTTTTTCGCCACTTTATACTTAATCATAGTAAGAGGTACACTCGGGAAACGAATTGGCTCGGTATTATTTGGGTAGTACGTTGCTTGATATATCTTGTACTGCGTATACCCCTGACCATTAATAGTGACTGGCTGCCCATTAATATTCTCGATATTGAAGTTTTCTTCCCACACACTAGAGGGGCGCAGTTGTTTTAGAATATCGGTCAGTTGCTTACCAATATCGTAAAATTGTAGCTGGGCTTGGTTTTTATCCGATAAATAAATAGCCAATGTAGTAGTAAATCCTTCGCCAAGGTAGACAGTATCCTTACTAGTAGTTAGTGCTACGAAAGCTTCAGCTTTTACATCTACAAATTCTTGAGGCTGGTTGCGCCGACCAAATAAGTTATCAAAGGGATCGCTGAAAAATGGATTTTGAGCATTGCGCTGCTTGGGTGGACCTACCGTAATAGTGGTTCCTGGTGAACTAACTTCTGTATCATTAACCGCAAGAGTGAATGAAGGCAACTTAAATGTACCCTCTCGAGAAGGTAGGTATGATTGTGTAACGCTATACGACGAAGAAATCTGTCCGTTAATAATATTAGTGGAAGATGAAGAAGATGTTCCGGCTTTTTCAAATCCAGCAATATCAGGAAAGTCTCCGTAGCGACGAAGTCGATCATTGGCTATCTTTAACGTAATGGAAAATTGCTCGTTGGCACCAATCTCATTAGGGCCCAGTTCTACCGAAACATTCTGTGCTTGAATTGGAATTATGACCAATAAAAAAAACGGAATTAGCACAATACTTAAAATATTATTCTGCGTAAATACTTTCTTTTGAAATAAAATAGTAGATTTCATAGCATTACCAATTCAAGAACTTGCAAATTAGTACAACTTATTATATATTTATAGTCTATGCGGTTGTAATCAATTATGATACAACAATTCATTGAAGGTTGCTTTCTCTCAAGTTTGATTTTTTTTAACTAAATCTTTTACGCCTATGCAAATATACAACAGGCACGTAGACGCAAAGCGTATTCATGCTGAGTTAAGTTATTCTAAACTTATTCTCGCTAAAGTAAGTTTTGACTCTCTTCTTTTTCGTAAGGAATTGAAGAAAGCGTTAACGATCTTGTTACCTGCGGATGTTGAAATGCTTAGAAGTTGGTGTTATATCAAATTCGGCCAGCAGTACCGAAGCATCCTAGACGAGTGTTTCTCGAAAACACGCTTTAATTAATTTGCAACAACGATTAATATTTTGAAAGCTGCCCTACATTAGGCAGCTTTTTTTATTTGCTAACAAACCGAATATTACGCTTAAGTCCGGAAAATTTTGCCCGTTTCACTGCTGACTTTTTAAACAATTTACGAAATACCTCTTCGGTTATCTCCTCCCAATCACCCTTAGTCATTTCGTTTATCTCAGCATGAGGCTCCAATAGTGGTTCTTGGTGCGGCTGCGCGTGCCGATTCCAAGGACACACGTCTTGGCAAATGTCGCAACCAAATATCCAGTCCTCAAATTTCCCTTCTACCTCTTTCGGAATCTCTTCCTTCAACTCGATTGTAAAATACGAAATGCACTTGCTGCCATCTACTACGTAAGGCGCCACAATAGCGTCTGTGGGACAAGCATCCAGACAGCGAGTACAAGTACCGCAGTGGTCAGCTACCGGATGGTCATACTCCAGTTCTAAATCCAACAACAGAATAGCAATGAAAAAAAAGCTGCCTTTTTGTTTATTAAGTAATAAACTATTTTTCCCAATCCAGCCTAAACCACTTTTTTGCGCCCAAACTCGCTCTAATATCGGAGCTGAATCTACAAAGGCTCGCCCAGCTACTTCGCCTACTTCTTCTTGTACACTATTTAGCAGTAACCGTAACTTCTTTTTGATGATAAAATGATAATCCTGTCCGTAGGCGTACTTGGCAATTTTGTAGGAATCAGGAGAGGCTAAATCTTCTTGAGGGTAATAATTGTAGAGCAATGTCACTACCGACTTAGTCCCCTCCATCAGCTTTGTCGGATCAAGGCGAATGTCAAAGTAATTTTCTAGGTAGTGCATTTTTCCCTGCTTACCTTGATTCAGCCATTCTTCTAGGCGCGGTGCTTCTTCCGATAAATATTCAGCTTTGGCAATTCCGCAGAAATCAAAGCCTAGTTGTTGAGCTTCATTTTTAATAAATTGAGAATAACTTGCGCGACGCATAGATCACCAATTTTCAGAGTACAATCAAGGCTAATCAAACAACCCCTGCGCTCGGCCGGGAGGAATAATCTCTAAATGCTTGTAAGCAATCTCAGTAGCTTCCCGCCCTCTTGAGGTTCGCTTAATGTATCCTTCTTTAATTAGAAACGGTTCGTAGACCTCCTCAATGGTTTCGGCTTCTTCACCACAAGCAGTAGCGATAGTGCTGATACCCACGGGGCCGCCCTTAAATTTTTCAATTATCGTTGATAAAATGCGGTTATCCATATCATCTAACCCGTTCTGATCTACGTCTAGCGCTTGCAAAGCCATTTCAGCAATAGTTTTATCAATAGTTCCATCACCTTTGATCTCCGCAAAGTCGCGCGTACGGCGCAGTAAGGTATTAGCAATCCGGGGAGTTCCTCGGCTCCGACGAGCAATCTCGTAAGCAGCGTCGTCTTTAATCGGTGTTTTCAAAATATGGGCCGAACGGTTTACGATGGTTGTGAGAAGTTCAGCATCGTAGTACTCTAGTCGGGCGTTAATTCCAAAACGGGCGCGAAGTGGTGAGGTAAGTAGCCCCGAGCGAGTAGTGGCTCCTACCAACGTAAACGGGCTCAGACTAATCTGCACGGTGCGAGCATTGGGTCCGGAATCCAGCATAATATCGATCTTATAGTCCTCCATCGCTGAGTAGAGGTACTCTTCTACAATGGGGTTCAAGCGATGAATCTCATCAATGAATAGCACATTGCCTGGTTCCATGTTGGTCAGCAGTCCTGCCAACTCGCTGGGTTTATCCAACACAGGTCCGGAGGTAGACTTAATTTGCGCGTCCAGTTCATTCGCAATAATGTGCGACAGCGTAGTTTTGCCCAAACCGGGTGGGCCATGTAGTAAAACGTGATCGAGCTGGTCGCCCCGTTTCTTAGCTGCCTGAACGAATATTTTCAGATTTTCTACAATCTTATGTTGCCCAGTAAAGTCACTAAATGATAGAGGGCGTAACGCTTTTTCAACTTCTTGCTCAACTGGGCTAAGATTTGTAACCTCTCCGGTTAAATAATCTTCTCTCATAATGAAATTGTGTTAGAGTATTGTTGTGTTTATGTATTAGAGTGTTATAGTTCTGAGTTTTGTAGCGGGTTAATACAACTTAAAAGTTTGAAACTTGCGGGTGGTGCTAGATAGGTAAATTCATTCTTTAGCAATCATTTTAAGTGAACAACATCGTTGCTCATCACTCAAGTAATTTGCGGCTATCTTCATTCTTTACGCCTCAATTTCGCATTCTAAAGTAATAACTAATTTATGTTGACAGTTTGCTTATTAATGTGTACTTGGAGTACAATAACACTTCTATTCCTGAATGTACAGAAAATTCCGTACTATCGCAGCAAAAATAATTCGCTTTGTGCTTTTCTTAAGTAAATAATACTTACTAAAGTAACACGTAGTATCTAAACAATCGTTCTCTAAATATGCATCCTAATCAGAAAAAAAATATAATTTATTCTATTGTACTGTTAGCATCGGTAGCCATTGTTTGGTGGGTTCGTGATCAACCCGAAGCAGTAAACGAGGAAGCTACCTACATGAATGTGCGAGGGCAAACGATGGGAACAACTTATAATATCAAGTATCAAGATGACCAAGGGCGCGACTTTAAAGTAGCCATAGATTCATTATTAGAGGTGTTCAATCAATCAGTAAATCACTATCTGCCTGACTCGGAAATTACTCGTTTCAACCAACAAGATACATTGTACTTCGATTTGCCTTACTTTTATCCAGTGTTGAAGCGTAGCGATGAAATTGTGCAAGCGACCAATGGTGCTTTTGATCCCACTGTGGCCCCTCTGGTAAGCGCCTGGGGATTTGGTCCAGAAGATCAACGGCTACCCAATGATACTAGTATTGACTCGCTATTGCAACTGGTGGGGTTTGATAAGATTTCGTACACTACTAACTACGCTACTAAGGAAATTGCAGGAGTGAGCCTCAACTTTAGTGCGATTGCTAAAGGAGCCGGAGTAGATGTAGTAGGAGAATACCTAGGTCAGCAGAGCATACATGATTTTATGGTAGAAATTGGAGGCGAGGTGCTGTGCCGGGGCGTAAACGATAAGGGCGAGCGGTGGAAAATTGGTATTGACGATCCTAACCAAGTAGGAAATATGTCCGCAGCGGTAACGCTAAATAATCAGGCTATTGCTACCTCAGGAAATTACCGCAACTACTACGAAGTGGACGGAAAAAAATACGCGCACACGATTGATCCTAAAACCGGCCAGCAGGTGACGCATTCCGTACTCAGCGTTTCGGTTATTGCCGACGATTGTATGACCGCCGATGGCTACGCTACTGCTTTTATGGTACTGGGCTTAGAACCTGCGAAGGAAATTATTGCCCGCAACCCGTCGTTGGAGGTACTTATTATTTACGATGAAAATGGTGCTACTAAAACCTTTCAGACAGATGGATTGGAAGATATAGTAGTTAATAGCTAAACTTATGAAGGATCAGTTAACGTATCAAGCAATTGGCATAATGTCCGGTACTTCGTTAGACGGACTAGACATAGCGTACTGTGAGTTTGCGCTGGAAGATAATCAGTGGAAATTTAGTATTCCGGTGGCAGAAACGCAGATTTATGATGAAGTGTGGCAACGGAAGCTATTAAATATAACCAAAGTAAGCGGTGAAGAACTCATCATTACCGACCAGGATTTGGGAGTGTGGATGGGTGAAGCGGTGAAGGCATTTATTAGCAAACATCAGCTACAGCCTGATTTTATCTCTTCGCATGGCCATACCGTGTTTCACCAGCCCGAGCGCGGAATTACCTACCAGATAGGTAATCCATTTGCTATTCAAGCGATCAGCGGACAAGCGGTTATCGGTCAGTTTCGCAACTACGATTTAGCCATTGGCGGACAGGGAGCTCCCTTAGTACCTGTGGGCGACCAGTTACTTTTCGGCGAATACGATGCTTGCCTAAACCTGGGAGGCATTGCCAACCTTTCTGCCCAGTGGCAGGGTAAGCGCATTGCCTACGATATTGGAACAGCCAATATGGTGATGAACTACTTTGCCCAACAACAAGGGAAACCGTACGATCATGACGGACAAATTGCTCAGCAGGGTCAGATAAATCAATTATTAGTAGATACGTTCAATCAACTTCCTTACTATCATCAGGGTTTTCCCAAATCATTAGGGTACGAATGGGTACATCAGGAAATAATTCGGCGGATTGAGCAAGCGAATCTCTCCGTACCAGATTCTATTGCTACCGCCCTCGATCATGCTGCCTATCAAATCGCGCAATCTCTACGTTTTTTTTCTGAAAAGCAGACTGATTCGTTTAGAGTGCTAGTAACCGGTGGCGGAGTTTTTAATGACTATTTTATGGAGTCTATTCGGAAATATACAGCTAACGGAATAGAACTGATTGTGCCCAACGAGAAGATTGTAGCCTTTAAAGAAGCTTTAGTTTTTGCTCTGCTGGGAGTGCTTCGGGTGCGTAACGAAGTAAATTGTCTACAATCTGTTACCGGCGCTCAATACGATCATTCGGCAGGCGTTATTTTTGGAAAGATATAACACAATGAGGAAACTACTGCTATTAGTTAGCTTCTTGCTCTGCTTACAAAGCGCCTTAGCCCAGGAG
>NZ_JBARYM010000369.1:0-13719 GCF_049647865.1 Tunicatimonas sp.
TAGCATGAATATTACGATAAAAGAAACCAAAGGAATAAAGAAGAAAGACATACTTTCTCTTTACGAAGCGAATGACTGGTCTTCGGCCCAAAAGCCGGATGCTCTTTACAACGCTCTAATGAATTCTGACACACTGATATCAGCCTGGGATGGTAATATATTAGTCGGTATCGGCAATGCCATTACTGATGGCTATTTAGTAGTTTACTACCCGCATTTATTAGTGCTACCGGATTATCAGGGCAAAGGAGTAGGGAAGAAGATAATGGAAGTTTTCCGAGAGAGGTACGTTAACTTTCACCAACAAATATTAGTGGCTGACGGGCAAGCTATTGACTTTTATCAACAATGCGGCTTCCAAACGGCGGGCGAAACTCGGGCTATGTGGGTTTACCGAGGTAATGAACACTAGTAAACAAAACAGGGCGGAATAGTAGCTCCACCCCATTTCTGCTCTTCTTAATTACTCGGTTTGTAAGCGCTGGTAAACATCTACTCCAATGCCGCTAGGGTCTTTGATGACAAAATGACGATCACCCCAAACTTCATCTTTTATTTCGGCTACAATAGGTACGCCAGCTTGCTGTAGTCGGTCGTATTCCTGGTGAGCATCGTCAGTCTCAAAAGCTAACCAGCTTCCGCCCCCGAAGGCCGGTTGAAAAAGAGAATTCTGCTGGGGCATTTCCGGTAGCATGAAGCCTAGTTCGTATTCGCCCCGTTTTAGCAGAACAAACCAATCATCTTCAAAGATTACCTCAAAGCCAAAATGTTTAGTGTAAAACGCCTTGCTTTCGGCTAATTTAGTAGTGTTAAATCCGGGATACATCATGGTGATAAAAGGGTTTAGTGAATTAATAACCCTAAGATCGTAACCCGAAGTGACAGCCCTATGTCAGCAGGGTTTGTTGTTTAGTCTACAGTCGATGGTCAGCAGTCCACAGTTTCTGCTGTTGACTATTGACTGTGGACTATTACTGGTAGTGCTGAACTAACTCTTGAACGAGTGTTTGCATCGTGTGACGAAAATGATCGGGAGCAATGATGGTTACTCCATTGCCGTACATTAGTAGCCAGCGGGCGAAATATTCTACTTTGGAAACTAGAAACCAGCTCTCGGCACCATCATTTGTTATTTTTTCTTGCACAAAGCCGTAGCGATAACGGTCTTGCTGAATAAACGGAAATACCGAAGCGTTAAAGTGAACTTTCGTCAGCACGGCATCGGTGGTCTGACTTTGCCGGTTCAAGTATTGCTCCAGGCTCAAGCGATCGCGCAAGTGGTAACGTTGGCTAGTAACCTCCAATTTACTCATTCGGTCGATACGGAAATCGCGATAATCTTGCCGGAGCTGACAGTAGGCAATAATGTGCCAGGCATCTCCGTAGTATACCATACCAATTGGCTCAATACCTCGGCGGGTAAACTGACCGCTACTGGGCGAAAAATAGTCCATTTCTACAACCACACGATTAAGCAAGGCCTGCTGAATTTTCTCCAGATGTAAATCGGTTGGACTTGGCTCAGCTTGTGCATTGCGATTAGGCGGGTTGAGTACCGTAACTTTGCTTTCTAGGTCATCCAACATTTCCTGTTGTTCCTCTTTCAGTACTGCCCTAATTTTATACAGCGCATCTTGGTGCCGCGCGCGGGCGGATGCATCGGTAAGTTGGCCTACCAATTTTCCAGCTAGAAGCAAGGCGCGCGCTTCTTCGGGGGTAAACTGTACCGGGGGAAGCCGATAGCCACCGGCCAAAAAGTAGCCAACCCCCGCTTCGGAACCAATAGGTACTCCAGCTTTTTCTAATGCCCGAATATCACGGTAAACAGTACGCAGACTAATATTAAAACGGTTAGCAATATCTTGCGCCCGCGTGATGCGCTGACTCTGTAATTGAATAAGAATAGCTGTGAGGCGGTCGATACGATTCATAACGGTAGGGAGGTATTATAGGGAAAAGTAAGGAAACATAACATATGTACTCTCTAACCTACAATGTGTGCATAATTAATGGTGGTATTGGTATCTTTAAAGTTTTAACTCCACATAATAAATAGTCATAACGTATGACTGAGGGTAATAAATCTCTTCTTTCCTGTGAAAAATCTTATTTGAAAAGGTTCATTTTTGGTGGACTAGTCATTGGTCTCTTTTTCCCAATCAGTGCTATTACCGTAGATATTATAATTCATAGGCTCCCAATAACTTTTACTTCAGTTATCTATATTTATCAAAATAATCCTATTCATTACATAGTAGGTTCTACGCCATTAGTTTTATCAACTGCTGCGTATGTAGTTGGTTGGGCGATAAAATCTCGAGCGCAATTCGTCCGAGAAAATACTATGAAAACTGAGAAAAAGCTTGACTACATATTAGCCCACAATCCGGATGCTGTTTTTTTAGTTCGTACTAGCGATCTCAAGATTGAACAATGTAACCATATGGCGTTACAATTATGTGATATTGCTTTAGAAGAGATGCTAAATTCTTACGCACCTGACCTTTTCACCTCATTGAACGAATCATTATCTATCTTAACTCAACTCGTATCAGAAGGAGATACTTTTTCTATCGAAGAAGTATTAACTACAGCCAAGGGAAACATCGTTTGGGGTCAAGTGTCGTTATATACCTTTTCTCTCCAAGAATGTAATTATCAACTTATTAGGATTACAGATATTACCCCGATGAAGCAACGTGAGTTAGAGCTGAAAAAAATTGAACTGGAACTTCAGCAGCATAGTAAAGAACTTATGTTGGCTAATGAAGAGGTAGTGGCAATTAACGAAAATCTAGAGCACATTGTAGAAGAACGAACAAATGCCTTACATCACCAAAACGAGCAACTAGCACAATATGCTTTTCTGAACGCTCATAAAATACGGGGACCGCTAGCCCGGATCCTAGGCTCTTCTTACGCGCTAGAGTATGCCGAAGATGAAGATGAACGTCAGAAATTTATTCATTCGGTTACCAAATCGGCTCAGGAATTAGATATGGTTGTTCACGAAATGGCTCAAGTACTGGCTATTGATGACGATCAGCAGGAAGATGAGATTATTAATGTTGCTGAAGATAGAATGACTGTTAGCGAAAAAAGTGCTGAGAAATTTAGCTCTTAGCGTTGAAGAACTTGGCCGAAATTATTCTACTACAGATTCCCTCTCTCTTCTTTTAAATCGTATACCAAGCAGCCAACATTTTCAGGATGATCTTGCACCCAAATATCGAGAGGAACATGCCGAAGGGTATAGACGGTCCAGAAATCACCACCAGCGGCGAGGGTAAAAATAAAGCCAAACATCATCAGCCAGTTATGGCCAATAATCAGGGCAATTAGGTAAGGTACGAAGCCTAGCACGATAGCGGGTAGTAGCGAGCCGACCACGTAGGCTGACTTTTGCATCGGCTTTTTGCTATGGGCGTAGGGTGTTAAGGTGCTCCACTGCACTCCGTAGGTAAAATCTGACCAACGTAACTTTGCGGCGTACTTCCAACCGGCCCCGTGCAAACCTTCGTGAATAATTGTTCCTAAGATGAACGCTAATAAAAAGCTCTTTGGTTCAGTAAAAGCATTGACTCCGCTAAGGGTCGCTTTCCAACCCCAAATTAGTCCGTAAACCACTAATAGTAGTCCACTAAGCAACACAAAAGGAAGCATCAATAAATACGCACGGTTCATTGGTACCGATAGATCTTTCATCAAATAAAAAATTTAGCCTTCTGAAATTTCGTTAAGTAGCTTTTCTAATCGGTTGATTCTAGCTTGATAAAGGTACTTGATGTACAGGTGGGTTCCCAAAAGCGCAAATATGACCAATACAATCGCCCCAATAAGAAAAACGGTAGGTGAAGCGTCAACGACTTTATTCAATCCTGAATTAGGGTTGCCTTTAGGTAATAAAAAATATGCCGAAAAGCCTGCTGCCCCGCTAGCCCAGCAGATAATTTTATAGTGACGAACGTATGATTTTAGGAAACGCAAAGCGTGTTGTAAGTACGTCTTTAAATCATCTTCGTAGTGTACTTCTTTAAATTGCCTCAATGCTCGTTGGTAAAAAAATACCAGAAAAGTGTACAACGTAACTAACGGTAGGGCGGCTGACCAATACTCCGGTAGTAGAATTGCGCCTACTACTGCAGCCAGTAGTACGGGCCAAGTGAATAGGTATTCCTTTTTTATTACCCGCCGAAATTTCTCCAATTCATCCGAAGAGCGACGGCTGATTGCCGCTTCCAGTTCCTGCTGGTTAACGGTTTTTTCATCTTGGGCCGAAGCTTTACGCCAGAGTGCCTGTAGTTCGTCCATGAATTAGTTGATTTAATTGCTTTTTTACTCGATTGATACGTACTCCCACATTACTCTGACTCATTCCTAAAATATCGGCTATCTCATCGTAGCTTCGTTCTTCTAAATACAGCAGAATGATGGCCCGGTCTAACTCTTTAAGTTGTCGGATAGCCGCGTATAGTTGCTGTATCTGTTCCTCTTCGGTAGTATCGTAAGCAACGTCAGCCCAGCGTTGCGCCGCATCCGCATCAATAGGAGTTGATGCTACTTGCCGCTTTCTAAGCTTGAGTTGAGAAAGGCAAACATTCAGCGCTACCCGGTATATCCAAGTAGATGCCTTCGCTTCGCCCCGAAACGAGTCAAATGACTTCCAGAGCTGAAGTACTACTTCCTGAAAACAATCGTGAAAGTCGTTCGGATTATCCGTATACAATCGGCATACCTTACGTATTACCGCGGTATTCTCATTTAAAAAGCTCAGAAATTTCTGCGTTTGGGGCATACTTTCTCAAATTATAAAGGGTTAGTGATGGGTAGCACTCATTTCTTACAAAAGAATAAAAAAAAGTTTTTTTTGATGGTGTTTGTAATAAAACTGAAGTTGCCAATACTAACTCAGTAAATCAATAAAAAATCAAAATCATGATAAAAACAGTAATTGCAACCATCGCTTCTATACTATCCCTATTGCTATCAGTTAGTGCTCAAGATACTGACGCTTTGCTATGGAAAATATCAGGGAACGACTTTTCTCAGCCTTCTTATCTGTTCGGTACCATTCACCTGATGTGTCCCGATGATATTCAAATCACCCAACCGATGAGAGATGCGCTACAAAATACGAAACAAGTAGTACTAGAAATAGATATGGACGAACCCGGGATAATGCAAAATATGCAGAGCATAGCGATGATGGCCGACGGTACAACGCTAAACGACCTGCTTACCGAGGACGAATATCAGCTAGTGGGAAATTATCTGCAAGACTCACTACAGATTCCGATTCAAGCACTGAATGCTATGAAACCACTGATGCTAAGTACGTTTACTTTCTTGGATGTGCTAAATTGTCAGCCCGGATCGTACGAGATGCAGCTAGTGCAGCAGGCTAAAGAGCAACAAAAAGAAGTGTTAGGTCTGGAAACCCTTGAAGATCAAGCTCAGGCCTTCGATTTCATTCCATTAGAAGAACAAGCTGATTATTTGGTGGATGCTATTCAAAATTATGATGAAACTGTATTTGAGATTGAAGCGATTCTAGCGGCATACCAAAGCGAACAGGTTGAGCACTTGTACAATATTACCCACGAATCTATGCAGGAGATGGAAGGAGCCGAAGAATCACTACTCACTAAGCGAAATCAAAATTGGATTCCTCTGATGGAAGAAATAGCGCAAGACCAACCTACCTTCTTTGCCGTGGGTGCTGCCCATTTGGGTGGACCAATGGGAGTGATCGCTCTACTAAAGGAGCAAGGCTACACAGTAGAAGCAGTTAGCAGTATAGGGCAGTAGATTACTATTACTTACACATTTTAAAAAGCGAATAAGAATGACTCTTATTCGCTTTTTTATTTAAATCAAGTTATAACTTCTATCATCAATAAACCCCATTGAGGTATTACTCGCAAAAACTTCGTATGTCTCTAATAATTCACCGCTAAACTGCAACTCATAAGATAAAGAACTTCAGTGAAGCAATTTATCCACATTATTTCTGAACATCAGCGTATCATTTATAAGGTAGCTCGCATTTATCGGGATACGCCGGAAGATCGGGAAGACCTTTTTCAGGAAATAATCTACCAGCTCTGGAAAGCGTACCCGACTTATCAAAAGAAGGCGAAGGTAACTACCTGGATGTATCGGATTGCGCTAAATACGGCCGTAGCCAAATACCGTAAAAAGCGGATTGTGACGGAGGCTATTCTACCTGAAAGGGCGATAGCGGAAACGTCGGAACACCCAGAGCGAGAGCGGTTGTACCGGGCTATCAGTACGCTGAATGAAGCCGATAAAGCAGTTATCACGCTGTACCTAGACGATTACCAATACGAAGAAATTGCCGATATGCTAGGAATAACCACCAGCCACGTAGGCGTGAAACTTCACCGTATTAAAGAAAAATTAATTCACCTTTTAAACCCCCAAAATCATGACACTTGATGAACTGAAATCAGATTGGCAACAGCCAGTTAACCCTAAAAGTAGCAACGAGATTCAGCAAATGATTTCTCAGAAAGCCTCCTCAGTTTTTTATCGAACAAAACTTAAAGTGATTGTTGAAACGGTAGCTTTCGTCGTATTTATTGCTGTATTCATGACCGGTCTTGACCCGGAGCGTAATGCTGCCTGGGTTAACACAGTACTACTACTAGTGGCCGCCGCAGGCATAACCAACAACCTGTGGCTATACCGAACACTTTCAGCAACCATGTCGGATAACAATATAAAGACTTCGCTACTTCGGTTTAAGAAGAGGCTGCAAGGGCAGATTCTTTTCGCGGTCGTCTTTTCTTCCTTACTATTTGGTAGTGTACTTCTCTTTTTCTTTCTCCGAGTTCCTCTTACGACGGAGAAAGTAGGACTGCTGATTATGCTGCTAATACTAAGCATTGGTATTCGTACCGGAGCAGAAACGTGGCGTTGGCAGAAGCATATTCGTCAGATTGATGACTGTCTGTTATCACTCACTCACTAAGAATATCTGTCCAGGAAAATAAGAATTATTCGGTAGCGAGCGAGGAATGACTTTGCTCGCTTTTTTACTGCTCAAGGTAACGTTGGTACGCTTTTTCATTAGCCCTCCAAAAAAGCCAACCATTGAGCAGTCCGCCTAAGCAAAATACGGTAACATGAATCAATGCGGTATCAAGCGAATCGGCAGCCACTACTTCTCCGGTTCCTTTTATCAGAGCGATGAATAGCATAGAAAGAACTCCCGTTGGTAGTCCCAATATTATTACGCCGTACATTAGCGTGAACCGCCATTCCCCTTTTTATAGCTGCTTTTCCCACCATCGGGCGTGCTTATCGGTGATCTGAGTTTTGCTTAGCATAATTTTCTTTGATACTATGCAACTGTTCTAATGGCTAATTTCATTTATAAGCCTAAAAAATCTGCCACTATAGCAGTGCGATGAGTGAGCTACTCAGTTTATTCCTGGTTAGTACTGAAAACCGATGATGGATAGCTACTTTACCTCTCGCCCGCTCTTTAGTTGGCCTTTGTAACTTTCTAGACCTTCCCAATTTTCATTAGCTGCCAGTTGGGCTTGTTTAGGCCAACTTGCGGGGTTGTGTACAGCTAAAAACTTGTGCCCTTCCAGAGCCATAATGTTTCGCAACCGCTCGTTATCGGCAGAAGCTAATTGAGAAAAAGTGTAAATGCCTTCCGCATTCAGCATTCTTTCAATCTTAGGGCCAATGCCCTCTACCACCTTCAGGTTGTCAGGAATCGGCGGGGCCTCTACAGTTACGGTTGTGCTATCGGAAGTAGTCATTATTGGATTGATGTCAGTATTTAACTCTGAGTCAGCCGGTTCTGGTTCTTTTTTACTAGCTAAGCACAGGCTCAATTCCGACTGCAACTGGCTATTTTGCTGGCGCAAATCAGCTAAAGAGTTTTCCAATGCGCTCATTTGTTCGGTAGATGCACTCTCTTGACGGCAGTTATTCAAATCTTCGGTTAGGCGAATGACATCACGTTTTTCTTTAGATACTGATCGCTCCAGTTCCTTTACTCTACCGGCCAAATGGCGATTATCATACTCTAATTCTTGCAACCGACGAGCTTTAGAACTACTGAGAATTTGGCGCAAAATATAGCCAAGAACAAACGCAATCAGCAGCATAATAATAATTTCCCAAGTGGCATCGCTGCCATCATAACTCTCGAGAACACTGTTTTGAAACATGATAATAGGGTTTAGTAATTATAGTAATCCGTTAATAAACCAACGGAAAGGTTATGATAAGAAGTTATTTATTAACCATTAGCTCGATACGGCGATTTTTCTTCCGGCCCACTTCAGTATTGTTAGTAGCGATGGGGCTAGTTTCCCCTGCCGATCTGGCTGAAATACGTTCGGCAGATATACCTCGTTTTGCCAGAATATTCTTAACAATATTTGCGCGCTCCAGTCCCAACTTTTGGTTAAGTTGCGCTTCGCCTACATCGTCGGTATGCCCGGTAATCACTACAGCCTGATCTGTATCATCTAGACTCTCAGCCAATTTGGTTAAGTACTGGTTAATTGCTTCTGATAGTTCTGGGTTAGATGAGCCAAAAGGAAAATAGATGATGGTTCGGTCATCTAATTCAACTACTTCTGCATTTTCAGGAATAACCGGTACGACAGAAAAATCTACTCCTTCAAAAGGATAGTTCTGCATAGTTTCGCTAGAGGCTAATAATTTAGCGGCGGTCGTAATCTGGCTAGTATCCATTTGGGTAGATAGTAGTTGTTTTACCTGCTTAGCGCGAGCGAGCCCGAGATTAGCAAAATTGCTGAGGTTTTCTTCTTCTTCCGTGTAGTATCCGGTGATGATCAGTTCTTCGTTGGTACTCACCACACTACTTAAAGAGTCGCGAAGCGTACTAAAACGGGTACTGGTAATCGGGTCGCTGCTTGACCAAGAAAACAATAAAGGCGACTGTGTTGCGGTTTTGGGCTGATTCATATCACTATTGGTAGATGCTGCCACAGCATTGCCCCCACAGAAGCCCTTTACCCCGCAAGTATACCATCGCCAACTGACTACCGACCAGACCGCAAAGGCAACAAGAACAAGAATTACTTTTTTACTCATGTAGCTATAGGTTAGTTTATAGGGAAGCTTAATATAATAACTCATTTAGTAAATCTCGCTTTGATTTTAAAAAATTCCACTCGCTTTAACTTATTCTTATAATTAGCCTTTTCTCATTTATGCCATTTTTTAGTAATTATGCCACTCACTACTACCTGCCATATGAATAAGAATGCCATCGTCATCACCCACGGGTTGCTAAATACTAATCAAGCCAAAACTGCTCACGGTTTGGTGCGAGATACCTCTCAGTACCAAGTGTTGGGCATTATTGACCAAGTTTCTGCTGGGCGCGATGTGCGAGAGATTGTCTCTCAGGCTCCCGGCCCTATTCCTATCTATGCTTCACTAGGCGAGTGCCTTAACAGCGCATCAGAGCCGATAAACTACTGTTTGGTGGGGGTAGCCGGACACGGAGGCAAAATTCCTCCTGGCATGCTCGACACAGTGAAGGAAGCACTAAAAAGTAAAATGCATATCATTAATGGGCTACACGAGTACCTAAGCGATTTACCGGAAGTGGCCCAACTTGCAGAAAAAAACGGAGTAACTATCACAGATATTCGTAAGCCCAAACCTAAAGATCAGTTGCACTTTTGGGAGGGGGGCATCTACAATATTCCGGCACTTAAAATTGCAATGCTCGGCACCGATTGCAACTTAGGAAAGCGCACAACTACGCGTCTACTGCTGCATGCTTTACACCAAGCCAATATCAACGCCGAGATGATCTACACCGGGCAGACGGGCTGGATGCAGGATAATCGTTTCGGATTTATCTTTGATTCTACGCTGAACGATTTTATCTCGGGCGAGATTGAAGCAGCAATAGTACAGTGCTACCGTGCGGTAAATCCTCAGGTGATATTGCTGGAAGGACAAAGCTCACTGCGTAATCCCGGCGGGCCGGGTGGTTCAGAGTTTCTGGTTTCGGGCGAAGCCAAACAAGTAGTACTACAGCATGCTCCCGCTCGTAAGTACTTTAGCGGTTACGAGCACCTGAATGTCGAGATACCTACATTAGAAAGCGAAATAGAACTCATCAGTCTGTACGGTTCCGAGGTAATTGGCATCTCACTGAATATAGAAGGTCTTACGCTAGAAGAAGCCCGGCAGTACCAGCAACGCTATCAGCAGGAATTAGGTGTTACGACGCTGCTGCCGCTGTACGACGATTTCACTGAGTTAATTAACACTATACGACCTCTGTTATGAAGATCAGCGCAATTCATGTTCGTAAAGAAGATTTAGACCTCACTCGCCCGTACGCTATTGCTTACAAAACAGTAACAACAGTGAGCAATTGTGTAATAGAAGTAGAAACCGATACTGGGAATATTGGCTTAGGGTCGGCCAACCCTAGTAAGTACGTGGTGGGAGTGGACGTAGACGATACGGTAGCCGCGCTGAGTGAAGAAAATACCGAATGGTTGGTGGGGAAAGATGTACGGGAAATGCAACAGTTGGTTTACGAGGTACAACAGCGATTTGCCGGACAAGCAGGCGCCTGCACTGCTCTGGATATTGCGTTACACGATTTGTTCGCTCAGCAGCTAGATATTCCATTGGTAAAATTTTTGGGGCAAAAACATACGGCTTTGCCAACATCTATTACCATTGGAATAAAAAGTACGGAGGAAACACTGGAAGAGGCGGGTGAATACTTGGGGAGAGGTTTTAAAATTCTGAAAGTAAAACTGGGGCAATCGAAAGAAGAAGATGTAGAACGACTGAAGAAATTACGAGAACGGGTAGGGAAGGAGGTAATTATTCGGGTAGATGCCAACCAGGGCTATACCATGCTCCAACTAGAAGACTTTTACTACGCTACCTTGGGCCCGAACCCTGAACTAATTGAGCAACCCTTACCCGCCGATGCGATAGCAGAATACCGGCAACTACCAACGGAGATCAAGAAACATATCGCTCTAGACGAAACCCTAGTAACCCCAACGGATGCGTACCAGTTAACTAATACCCCTCAAGCAGGAGGTATCTTCAATATCAAACTGATGAAATGCGGAGGTATTGCCCATGCCCGTGAGATTGCTAACATCGCCAAAAATGCCGGAGTAGATCTGATGTGGGGTTGCAACGACGAAAGCCGTATTAGCATTACCGCTGCTTTGCACATTGCCTTAGCTTCTAGCAATACCAAGTACCTCGATCTCGACGGCAGCTTTGATCTAGCTCGCGATGTAGTTACGGGAGGCTTTAAGTTACACAATGGCATGATGAGCCTGACTGACCAGCCGGGGTTGGGAGTGCAGAAAGTATAAAAGTATAGTAGTACTGCTCCTTTGATGTTCCTAGTAAAGCACTAAATGCCTAAAAAAATGCTTTGTGCCCAACGAGACTACCGTATTTCATATTCTCGATAGTCCTCTTACTACCTGGGAATGACGGGGTAACGCTATGTAATAGTGATTAATAGGTGAATCAAATTTTTATCTTTACCACTAAAACTCTAATAATTCCGGATTAATTATTGTAAAATATCTTCAAAAGATTTTATATTAGTTGAATACTCTGATGTTCGCAGTATGTAGTCCGCATACAGTAAGGAAGTCAATCTACTATTAACAAATTTGAATTAAGCCCCTCTTCGGAAAAGTGCCATTGAGGGGTTATGTCGAATAGTAAATAATTGATTGATCACTACTGCCTATGAAACCGCACTTTCATAAAGTACCAATTCAGCCTAGGAGCTCTTACAGTGTTAGGCACGATATTCTACCTACCTTCGGTACAATTTGGCATTACCATCCGGAAATTGAACTGCATTATACTGTAAGGGGCGAAGGGGTACGGTTTATTGGAGACACTATTCGGAATTTTTCGGAGGGCGAGATGCTGCTGATTGGAGAGAATTTGCCTCACACTTGGCGGTGTAAAGAGGAATACTTTCAGGCTAATAAAAACCTAAAAGTAGAAGCAATGGTCATACATTTTTTACCCGACTGCTTAGGGCGTGACTTTCTCCGCTTACCCGAAGCCTACCTAATTCTTGAGCTTCTGGAACAGGCTAAAAGGGGATTAGTAATCAAAGGGGAAACCAGGATGAAAATTGCCGAGCTAATGTACGCTGCTACTGAGGCTACAAATATTGACCGACTTATTATACTACTCTCAATACTCAGACTATTAGCTGAAACCGATGAATTTGAAACCATTGCTTCATCCCATGCTTCGTTTCAAAAGGACAAATCAGAAATGGCCCGGCTCGATACAATATATTCTTATACATTAGCTAACTACCGAAAAGATATTAGCCTAGAAGAAATAGCGGCGATAGCAAATTTAAGTATTACCTCATTCTGCCGGTACTTTAAATCAACTACCCAAAAAACCTACTTCGATTTTTTAACCGAAATAAGAATCAGCCACACCTGCCGGGCATTGGTTGAAGACAAATTAGCGACTGAAGTTATCTGTTTTGAATGTGGTTTCAATAACGTATCTAATTTTTACCGACACTTCAAGAAGGTAATGAAGATCACTCCAATGGAGTATAAGAAGAAATATCTCAGTCGAAATTTGGTGTAACTCGAATGTATAATAAACGGGGGTAAAGACTCACGAATTAGTGTTTAGTTTATTTTTGATGGTTGAAGAGGGAGACCGGAGTCCGGAAACCGAAGACCGGAAAAGGCGGATTGCTGACTGTTATCGGCCCTTAGTCATTTGTCCTCTATTACTTGTTCCTCAACCCTTTATCCTATATCTCTCCGGTCTCCCGTCTTCGGCTTCCCGTTTCCGTTTTCTAGTCATTTTTCCCTTATGCTAAAATGCTATAACGATTAGCCAAGAAGCTACATAAACGGGCGGTAATCTCATGGTACATTTAGGTGACGATTCAACCTATTACTATCCTCCGATGACTTATCAGGAGAAAGGCTTTATTCCAGTGATGCTCACCCCCTTTCAAGAAAATGGGGAAGTAGATTATGACGGACTGACTCGGTTAACGGAATTTTATCTAGCCTCGGGGGCGGCTGGCTTGTTTACCAATTGCTTGTCGAGCGAGATGTTTGAACTCACTCCTCAGGAAAGAATCAAAGTTACCCAACACGTGGTGAAAATAGCCAATGGCAGAGTAGCAGTGGTAGCTACCGGAACTTTTGGAAGTACCATCGAGAAGCAAGCAGATTTTATCAACCAAATCTACCAAACCGGAGTACAGGCGGTCATTATGATCACCGGCTTGCTGGCCAATGAAAATGAATCAGACGAAGTATTCAACGAGCGGGTTTTTGATCTGCTCCATCGTACAGGAAGAATTCCACTGGGCTTCTACGAGTGCCCGGTTCCTTACAAAAGAGTGCTATCTCCCGAACAACTTAAGCTATTCATTCCTGCCGGACGCATTACTTATCATAAAGATACCTGTCTGGATATTGAACAAGTGAAAGCAAAAGTAGCTGCCGGAAAGGCATATAATTTTGGGCTGTACGATGCCTACTTGGTTCATGCGGTAGAATCACTGAAAGCTGGGTCAGCCGGGCTGTCCTGTATTCAGGGTAATTTCTTTCCCGAACTTATTGTCTGGCTGTGTCAAAACTACAATAACCCTCAACTGGAAATTGAAATAAGCAAGGTTCAGAATTTCCTGAC
>NZ_JBARYM010000370.1:0-7807 GCF_049647865.1 Tunicatimonas sp.
CAGTCTTTTGGCAGAAAGGCTATCACGCCACTTCCTACGAAGATTTAGTAAATCGTATGGGAATCAATCGGGCAAGTATGTACAATACGTTTGGGGATAAGCATCAGCTTTACATGCAGGCTCTGCAACGTTACCGCGAAAAAAACCGCACCCAATTTGACCGCTGGAAAACCACTGACCTTACGATTCAGGAGACTATTAGAATGATCTTGAGCGAAGCAGTACAGGAATGTTTGCATGATAAGGAGCGTAAAGGCTGTATGGTGGTTAATTCGGCTACTGAAATGGGAGCTCATGATCCTGAAATAGCCGATATTGTACGAGAGAACCAACAGCAAGTAGAGTCGGTGCTGAGTGAACTATTTACCCAAGCTCAACAGAGAGGTGAGGTGAATACAAACCTCAAACCGGAAGCCTTAGCTCGCTTCTACTACAATACTTTTAGCGGGTTGCGGGTGATGGCCCGGGCTAATCCTGATGCTTCTACTTATCAAGACGTAGTTGAAGTAGCTTTACGGGTGATTGCCTAAAATTTTTACTAATTTCCTTAGTAATAGTCTGGTTTATCATTTACTTTTTGCCCATCATTTTACCCTATGTATTTTTTTACTAATGAAGAAGATTCTGGTATCGTACACCTTGCCCGAAGAGGGAATTAAACCACTGAAAAAACACTTTGAAGTCATCTCCCCTACTGATAAGCATAGCTTTTCGCGAGAAGAGATTTTGGAGAAAATTCCGGAAGTTGATGGTTACTTAGCTATTAACGTTTCGGTCGATGCTGATATCATTGATGCAGCTTCTAACCTGAAAATAATTGCTAACTACGGAGTGGGCTACGACAGTATTGACGTAGAATACGCTACTCAAAAAGGTATTATAGTCACCAACACTCCTACCGCCGTTACCGAGGCCACGGCTGAGACTGCCTTCGGATTGATGCTTGCGGTGCTGCGTAATATTACCTACTGTGACCGTAAGCTTCGCAGTGATGATTCAGACTTTATTTGGGGTATGTTGCAACAGCATACCGGACATTCGATCTACGGAAAAACTTTAGGAATTGTCGGATTAGGAAGGATTGGTCGAGCAGTAGCCCGACGAGCGGTTACCTTTGGAATGAACACACTGTATTACCAGCGAAATCGTCTTTTCGATCATTTTGAACGGCAAGTGAGTGCGCGTTATGTTTCGTTAGATGAATTGCTGGAGCAGTCGGATGTAGTCAGTCTGCACACTCCGCTTACCGAAAGTACCCACCATTTGCTGGGGGCGGCGGAGCTTGATAAGATGAAACCATCAGCTTACTTAATTAATACCGCTCGAGGACCCGTGATAGATGAACAAGCACTTATAAAACGGTTGCAAACCGGAAAGTTAGCTGGTGCTGGTTTAGATGTGTTTGAAGAAGAGCCACATATCCCCGATGAACTACTTCAATTAGAAAATGTAGTGCTAACTCCGCACATCGGTACTGAAACAATAGAAGCTCGAATTGCTATGGCCCACGAAGCGGCCCTCAACCTAGTCACGTTCTTCGAGGGAACACCTCCTCCTCATCAAGTTAATTGAGAGTGGAAAATGGATATTGGAAAGTTGATAATTGGTGAGAATCAGCTCAGTAGCAGCCATTAATTATCAACTGTCAATTTTCCACTATGAATTACATCGCTGGTTTTTCTTCCGGGAATTTCTCTAAGTAATCCTTTACTAGTGCGGGGGGGTCTTGCCCTTTAGCTACAAATAGTAGCGATTCACCATTCATACAGTAGCGCAATCCGGTCGGTTTAGGACCATCGGGAAAAACGTGCCCTAAATGAGAACCGCTGCTACTATCAACTACTTCAATACGGGTCATACCGTAGCGATTATCTTCTTTTAGCACCACTGCGTCTTTATTAATAGGCTCGTAGAAGCTGGGCCAACCCGTGCCAGATTTGAATTTGGTAGATGCTACGAACAACGGCTGTCCGGTAGCAGCTGAATAGAATATACCTTCTTCCTTCACATCATTTAGTGGACTGGAAAACGCTCGCTCGGTTCCTTCTTCCCGCAAAATATTAAATTCACTTTCGGATAACATTTCTTTCCACTCCTGCTCACTCTTTTGAATCGGGTACTGAAAATTTTCATCCGCCCAAATGCCGATGTAACGTTCATCGTAATCCGAGGTTGATGATTCCATCGCATTTTCGTTATCGTCGGCATTATTCTGCGCATTACTGGGTTGGCGCGAACACGCCGCCAGCAACACTACTAGAGCTAGAAAAGTGGTGCTTATTATTATTTTAATCGTTTGCATAATTTCTACGTTTAGTTTCTCTACCGATAAAACGGCTTAGGTTAGTGAATGGTTTAACGAAACAGTTATGATTATAATACCGTAAACATGCCGACAAACGTTATCCCTAAGCAGCAATAATTTTGATTTGCTTTCCGTCGTTTCTAATAACTTATACTGAATTACTAGCTTTTTTCGCGGAGGTCTTATATAATCCTAAGCATTCCATAACTCGCCACTCGTAAAGACTACTACAACCCTTCTCGTCATATTCTCAATTTTCTATCTCAATAAACTCATCTGCCGCCTTCAATAACTCGAGTACAAGATTTCTTTCAATATTTTTTATGGGGCCGAGCGGCTAGGTCTGGCAATAAATATCCCCCATTTAAAAAACGGTATTACATACAGCTATAGAATAATTTTGTTTATTATTTAACTTCAATCAGTAATTTCTTTATATTGTTCACAATGAACCTACTTACATAAAACTGTATGTAGTCATTTCTAGCAGTATAATTATCCTTCCTGCAATAATCTGCTAGTTGCATTGTATAAGTCTTTCCTAAATATGAATGTATAAAAAGTACTTCTTTGGTGCAATTATCGCTGCGGCGGTTCTATTGGTAAACCAGCTGTTTATTCAATTCTGCTTTCAGCAGATCAAAGATGATGTTTACTACATCAATATTGCCGGACGTCAGCGCATGCTTAGCCAGCGGATTAATCTAGTACTATATAAACTCTACGAAGACAGCGGTAGCTTACCTCAGTTGCATACAATGTACCAGCTTTGGCAGCAAACACACCATCAATTGCTTAACCGCCCAACATCTATTTTGCCATTCTCGGAATACGAACGCACTATTAATGCCCTACTGGATGAGCTTACCTATTCTATTAAAAAGATGGGAAAGCATACTCAAGCTATTCAGGTAAGCAGTTCTTTATTGAATGAGGTTAATCGTAACCAGGATATATTTCTTGCGAAGATGGATGAGGTAGTAAATTTGCTGGAGCGAGAGTCTGAAAGGAAGTTGCTTTTCATCATCATTATTGAAGTCTTGTTATTTCTTATCTCATTATTTATTATTCTACTGGAGATACGGTATATTTTTATACCAATTAGTAGAGATCTGAAACTAGCTTTAACTGAAGCAAAAAACAGCACCTTCAAACTCCGAGCTTTGTATGATTCTAAAAACGAAGCTACCACTTTCGTTGATCCTGATTTGGTAATACAGTACAACAATAAGTTGGCCCAGGAGATTACCCAGGATATTTTTGGAAAGCCCGCCCGGGTTGGTGATAATTCATTGGACTATATACTCCCCCGGATACGTGATGAAATGAATGGATTGTATCGGCAGGTACTGGATGGGCAAACAATAGAATTTGAAGAAACAGAAGATGATCAAGTCTGGCTTTTTTCCCTTTTCCCTGTCTATAGCGACAATAAAGAAATTATTGGCATCAGTCACAACGTACGGGATGTATCGAAGCTCCGGAAGTTAGCCTCAGAAAAGCAATATTACGAGCAACAACTTAAGATTATTGCTGAGAACTTTCCGAATGGTTCAGTTAGTTTAATCAATCGCGATTTAGTAATCATCTACACAAATGGATCTGGATACCAGAAATTTGGTATTAAACCGGAAGAGTTTATTGGTTCTTCTATTAAAGAGGCCATTGGTGATAAGCATTTTGAGATTTTAGCTGAAAACTTTGATACAGCACTAGAAGGTAAACCAGTGAAGTACCAAGTTGAGTTTGCTGAACAGCACTTTTTATGTGTGCTTCAACCTATTTTTGATGATAAAGATACGGTAAGTAACGTAGTAATGATCGCGAATGAAGTTACTGAGCTAATTAACTACCAGAATAAGATAATAAATCAGAACGAAAGACTTCGAAGGATATCGTGGATACAATCCCATAAAGTACGAGGTCCATTAGCTACCTTATTAGGATTAATCAATATTATTTCTTTAGAAAATAAAGACCCTAGTATTAATAAATACTTGGTATATCTAAAAGATACAGCCAACATTTTGGACGACCAGATTCAGGAAATCACTGCTGTCACCTATAAGGATCTTATTGTTTAGCACGAATAGATTTCATTCTTAATTTCCCCCAAATATACTACGAATAAGCCCTTTAAGGCCTTTCTTTTTTTCATCTTGCTCCTTTTTAGCAGATTGCCGACGGGTAGAGTTAGGGGGATAAATGCGCTCCGGCCTTCCTTCACCTCTATCTTTCTTAGCAAACAGCTCTCGTAAAAAGCCTCTCTCTTCTTCTTCTCGGTAGAAGTCACAAGCTAAAGCGGATTGTGTGCGGCGAGATGGCTGAGGAAAGCGGGCAGTACGAAGCTTCTTGAAGGTGGCATCTTCGGTAAACGATTTCATAAAATTAGCCCAAATTGGTAGGGCGGTATTAGCTCCCTGCCCTAGACTAATATTACGAAACCGAACCAAGCGATTATCGCCCCCCACCCAAGCTCCAGCTACCAATTTGGGAGTTGCTCCAATAAACCAACCATCGGCGTGCGATTGGGTAGTGCCAGTTTTACCAATCATGTCATTCTTTATGCCGTAGTGATAGCGGATGCGACGTGCGGTACCACTGTCTACTACGCTCTTCATCATTTGCACCATTACATCAGCCGTTTGCTGAGAAAGAGAACGTTTAAATTCGGGCTTGCTATTAAAATTGGCAATTTTGTTACCCTTTTGGTCTTCGATACCTAGTAGGTAAATAGGCTTCACAGTCATACCCCTATTTACAAACGTACTGTAGACAGTCAGCATTTCGTAGAGTGATAGATCAGCCGTTCCCAAGGCAATAGCTGGCTCCTGTGGCAAATCATTCTTTACGCCCATACGGTGTGCTAAGTCTACTACCCGATCTACTCCAGTATTCATCATTAAATCTACCGCTACCGTATTTACCGAGTGAGTCAATGCTCCCTGCATGGAGTAGTAGCCATCGTACTTTCCATCAGAATTACCCGGTGACCAGTCTTTGTAAGCAGTATAAATACGGCGTTCATTAGAAATATACTCACAAGGATCAGCCCCACTTTCTAATGCGGCTGCGTAGACCACCGGCTTAAAAGTAGAACCAACTTGCCGTTTAGCGGTCACGTGGTCGTACTGAAAGTATTTATGGTCAATACCACCTACCCAGGCTTTAATATGTCCATTTTCCGGTCGCATGGCTAAAAATCCGGCATTCAGAAACATCTGATAATAGCGAACAGAGTCTAGCGGAGTCATCGTTTTCTCTGTTTCCCCGGCCCAGCTAAAAAGTGTCATAAGCGCAGGTGTGGTGAATTCCACATGGATTTCATCATCTGACTTCCCAGCCCGTTTTCCACGCCGGTAACGATCCGAATTCATCATGGCCCGGCGAATCATCGTTTCATCTTCTCCCCAAGGTCGTCGGCCCTCCCAGTGCTTATCAAAGGTTTCTTGCAGTTCTGTCATCTGCTTCCTTACCGCATTTTCGGCGTGATGCTGCAAACGAGCGTCTATTGTGGTATAAACTTTTAGTCCATCAGTATAAAGGTTGTACTTACTACCGTCTTCCTTCGGGTGTTCGTTCAGCCACTGCTGCACCTCATGGCGCAGCTTTTCACGAAAGTAGGGAGCTAATCCGGTATTATGTGTAATAAAATTGTAATCTATGGTTAAGGGCAAAACTTGTAGAGAATCTTTCGCTGAATTGCTTAGGTACTGATATTTATTCATTTGACCGAGCACTACGTTGCGTCGCTGTTGAGCTCGTTCCGGATACAAGCGGGGGCTGTACGCGGTAGTGGCTTTAAGCATTCCTACCAAAACCGCTGACTCTTCTACTTGCAAATTAGTAGCCGAACGATTGAAAAATCGCCGGGAGGCTGCTTCAATGCCGTATACGTTCCCGCCAAAGGGAACCGTATTAAGGTATAGCATTAAAATTTCTTCTTTGGCGTATAAATTCTCCATTCGATGGGCGATAAAAGCTTCACGAATTTTATTAACGGGCATTGTCAACAAACCGTGGCGCTGCCGGGGAAACAAGTTTTTGGCCAACTGCTGAGTAAGTGTGCTACCTCCGCCTGAACTTTCATTTTGAAGCAAAACACTTTTTACCAGCACCCGCCCCAAGCTACGGTAGTCAATTCCTTGGTGCTCATAAAAACGAGCATCTTCGGTAGCTACCAAGGCATTTAATAATGATGATGGCACTTTGTCAATAGTAGTAACCGTTCGGTTTTCAATGTAGTAGCGACCTAAGAGTTTTCCATCAAAGGAGTAAACTTCCGAGGCGGTATGATTGCGAATATCTTTTAGCTCGGCGTAATTAGGTAGTTCGCCGAACCAACCTGCATAAACCGCGTAGAGCAAACCAAGAACTGAAAATGCTCCTACTAAACTCAGTAAAAATAATCGCGATACTATAAACCGAACCGGTCGACGCATGAAGCGTCTCTGTTCTTGAACCAGAAAAAAACGAATTCTTTTTATCATACGTAACCTGTAGATGGCATTTCGATAGGCAGCAATCTGCCTTGAGCCAAATTTCTAGCAATACTACGAAGGAAATAGATACTCATTGCGTGATAGACGCGAAATTATTGAACAATCAGGCTTTAAAGCGTAAGGCTGCGTGCCTTATTTAATAGATATTTTAAATTTTTTATCTCACGTTTTTGTGCGTTACTATGCTTAACTCCAAACTCTTCTGCTAAATATTGTTGATAATTTCCCCAATCTGTTAGTTACCTCCTCACTAGCCATCGCTGCTTTCTGTTTATATAGCATTGACAATCAACTAAATATAATAGTGGCATCATTCTAACACCACTGCGAATACAGAAATTTCACATTCAGGTTAATGAAACGGTTATGAAGAGTATCACATTTATTATAAGTTTATTTACGGTGATTTCAATTGCTCAGGCTCAGGATATATCCTACGAAGCTGTTGCATTTGATCAGTCAGACTTTTACGAAGCCGATGCGCCCTATGAGGGTAAAATTCCCCTCGGTGAACACGAGATTCCCAAAAAAGTGCTAAGTGCCTTTCAGACGAGCGTCTTTCAACACACCGAAATAGTCCAAGTATTTTTACTACAAGACGAAGGTTTGCAGGAAGCTATTGGAGAGGAATCATCGGATCAACCGTCACAACTGTACGAGTTTCAGCTACGCTTTCATGGGAAATCATTTCAACAATATTTTACAGATGAGGGCGACTTATATATAGTGCCTGACTCGGTATAACTTCTTTCGGTCGGTCACACAAGGTAATTAGCTTCATATCGTTCTAAGTGCAAACATAATTTTTTTACTTATGCGTCATTGGATTAGCGGTTTATTTTTATCTACCACCATTTGCGTTGTTATGACTGTAAAAAAATTAAATGAAGAGACGATAGGTATCGTAGAAAGAACAATTATTGAGGCCCATACTGGTCGGCTCACTGGCCTCCTGATCCAAGTATCGGAACAGTGCTTACCTGCACAAGAAATACAGCGC
>NZ_JBARYM010000371.1:0-22740 GCF_049647865.1 Tunicatimonas sp.
ATCTTACGCAGTGCATCTGACATTTGATCGGCCTTTTCAAGTTGATGCTAATAATGCATTAACTATCGGCGAACTGGTGGGCATTAGCGGGCAAAGCACGATGGGAGTGCAAGATTCTTTTATCTACCGAACGCAGCTAGAATATATTGATACTGAAGAGCGGGCATTACTACTCCTTTTTCAAGTCCCGTTAGATTCCAGCTTAGCCGTACAGCCAATGAATTATGAATTGGAGGACAATAATCCGGCTGCCGCAATATGGGTAGACGAGCAAACCGTTCGCTTAGTATTTCAGGAATCGCTAGAACCGCTTACTCGCTACCAGTTTTCCTTGTCTGGTTTAAGAAATATTGATGGCGATATTATTCCGGCATCAACGCATACGGTAGGTCTGGGACGTACGCCAAATTTTAATGAACTGCTGATTACCGAGATCATGGCGGACCCTACGCCAGCGGTTGGTTTACCGGAAGCGGAGTATCTAGAATTGTACAATGCTTCCAACGATTTGCTTAGTACCGCCGGATTACGGTTAGCCGATGGTACAACTTCCACATTACTACGATCAGCCTTGTTGCTTCCGGGTGAATATCTAATTGTAAGTGCTAATACCAACCAGTCCAAGTTAGCATCTCGAGGGCGAACGATGGGAATCACCAGTTTTCCTTCGTTGAATGGCAGTGGCGATCAGCTTAGCCTGACAGATTCATACGGTAGCGAAATATTTTCAGTATCGTATTCTGATAGTTGGTACAACGATGCAGAGAAAAAACAGGGCGGCTGGTCGTTAGAGATAATTGATTACAATCGTCCTTGCGGTGAGCGAGACAATTGGACTGCTTCGGTAGATGAAAATGGTGGTACTCCTGGTCAGGTAAATTCGGTAGACCAAGCTAATCCTGATAACCAGCCTCCGTATGTGCAAACAGCTTTTGCCGAATCGCCTACCGAAATTGCGCTTCTATTCAGCGAAAAATTAGACCCACTTTCGCTTGAGTTAGGCGAAGTTAGTATCAGTAGCGGAATAGCAGTTGATACCATAGTATGGCAAGACGACAGGAAATCAGCTACTGCTCTCTTGGTTGATTCACTACAAACCCAAGTAACGTATACTATTCAAGCGAGCCAACTGTACGATTGCAGTGGAAATCCGGTAGACGACCAGGTAGTATCACTAGTACTATCTGAAGAGGCGGTGCCGGGTGACGTACTGCTAAGTGAAATATTATTTTACCCCCGTTCGGGTGGGGTACGCTTTGTAGAAATTTACAACCATTCCGGTAAACCGATTAATCTCAAAAACTGGCAATTGGCTAATTTGGAAGGTGACTCATTAACGAATCAATCGCCAATCACTGATAAAAACTACCAATTGGCTCCGGAACAATACGTAGCTCTTACTGAAGATGCCACTACGCTGATCGGCGATTATCCGTCAGCCTCAGCAGGAAATATTCTGGAAGTAAAAGCATTACCGAGTCTCCCCTCGGATGCCGGAACGATGGTGTTACTAGCGCCAAATGAGCAGCAAATGCAGTTCCTAGCCTACGACGAAGATTGGCACCACCCGATACTGGATGATACTCGCGGAGTTTCTTTAGAGCGCATTCAGTGGAGCGCTACAGTTAATGATCACAATAACTGGCAGTCGGCCGCTAAAACCGCTGGCTTTGCTACTCCCGGCTACGCTAACTCTCAGACTTCTACCACTAACTCGGTGTCAGCAACATTATCGGTAGAGCCTCGAGTATTTACTCCCGACCAAGACGGATTCAATGACTATACCCAAATTCGTTATCGCTGGCCTAATGCCGGTAATGTTGCTAACGTGATTATCTTCAATAGCCAGGGCCAAAAAGTAAAACATTTGGCTCGAAACACCACTTTAGCTGAAGAAGGTTTTCTCCGGTGGGATGGTACGGACGATGCCGGACAGCAACTTTCTATGGGCTACTACATTATTTATTTTGAAGTATTTCGTGCCAACGGACAGGTTTCGGTGTTAAGAGAACGAGTAGTACTTGGCAGACCATTTTAGAAGATATGATATATGAAAACTGAACACTAAGTACCTCATTGACCGGGGATACTGTGGACTGCTAACTGTTGACTGTGGACTTGAAAGTATGAAAAAGCTGCGCAAAATGATCCATCGGGGTGAAGGGGAACAGCTAGATTTTAAGCAGAAAATTACTGACCCTTATAAAATCGCTAAAACCATATCGTCATTTGCCAACACCCGAGGCGGTAAAATTCTGGTAGGAGTGCGAGATGATAAAACCATTGTGGGCGTAGATCCTGAGGAAGAAAAATACACCTTGGAAACGGCTGCTCAATTCTACTGTGATCCACCTATAAAGCTTCAGTTTAGGGAGGTAGAAGACGAGGAAGAAGAAGTGACCGTACTGGAAGTAATCATTCCCGAAAGTAATGAAAAACCTCACTTTATTCGTGATAAAAATGAACAACGATTAGTATACATTCGTCAGCGCGACAAAAGCATTCCTGCTGGGAAAACGATGATTGACCTCATGCAGAAAGGGGAGCTGCCAGAAGCATCGGTTGATCTAACGCACTTAGATTATAATGAACGCAAATTACTCTCGTTTCTGGAGCGTCACGAGCGGGTCACTTTAAAGCAATTTATGCAAATCGTGAATATTTCTCGCCGTCGGGCACTACGTATTTTGCATCATCTCACTCGGGAGGGGGCCATTCGTATGCACGAGCATGAGAAGGAACCGTATTATACTCTGTGAGCTAAGTGTTGATTGAAGAAACACGAGTTTTGTATATCTTGTATAGTGAGAATCAAAGAAATACCATCTTGGAGCTAGTGCACAGGGGGTTTGAGAACCACGGCGAGGGTGCGGAGGAATACAGAAATGCAATGGATAGCAAATATGGTCGGAATTATATCCTGAAATGCTACCAGAAGCATTGTGAAAAGAACGAGCTTTCTTTTAAGTAATATCAACTATACAAGCGGACGGCCTAGTTGACTCCTTTTCGTAAATATTTTGTAACTTAAACCGATAACCTAAAATCTCTTCCTTCCTATGGATAATTCTTCTCAATATGCATCCCGTCGTCAGTTTATAAAGACTACTGGCTCGGCGGTAGTGGGTGGTAGCTTAGCCATTCCCATGATTAACACTATTCCTGCTTTCTCAAAGGGCAACGCTGATACAATCAAAGTTGGCCTGATTGGTTGCGGGGGGCGGGGCACTGGAGCCGCTAATCAAGCAATGAAGGCTGACCCTAACGTGAAGCTGGTAGCCATGGCGGATGCTTTTGAAGATCGGCTCCAATCCAGTATGGAGAACCTAAAAAAAGGGCACGGCGATAAAGTAGCGGTTGATCCTGAGCATCAGTTTATCGGCTTTGATGCCTATCAGAAAGTAATTGACAGCGATGTGGATGTTGTGCTATTGGCAACCCCCCCCGGTTTTCGTCCTCAGCATCTGAGTGCGGCGGTAGCAGCTAAGAAGCACGTATTTGCCGAGAAACCTTTAGCGGTAGATGGGCCGGGCGTTCGGCAAGTGATGGCGGCAGCGAAGAAAGCGAAAGAGAACAATACCGCTCTAATGTCAGGTTTCTGCTGGCGGTACCACGAACCCAAGCGAGCTACATTCGGCAAAATTCTGGACGGAGCCGTGGGAAATATTGGCACGGTGTATAACACCTACAACACTGGAACCTTGTGGTCGAAGGAACGACAGCCCGAATGGACTGAGGTGGAATATCAATTACGTAACTGGTTGTATTACAAGTGGCTATCTGGCGATCATATTACCGAGCAAGCAGTGCATAGTTTGGACATGATGTCCTGGGCACTGGGCGACAAACATCCGATGAGTGCTGTGGGAACTGGCGGACGACAAGTACGTACCGATAATAAATTTGGTCATATCTACGACCACTTCGCTATTGTGTACGATTATGGTGATGGACAAAAAGGTATTCATATGAGTCGGCAGCAATTCAATTGCGCGAATAGCTACTCAGTGGAAGTATCGGGCGATCAGGGCCACGCAATGGTAGATTGTATAAAGGGAGTACACGAGATAAAGGGTGAAGATAAGTGGCGTTACCGTGGGGAAAGCAACGATATGTACCAAACCGAGCACGACGAACTCTTTGCCTCCATCCGCAACGGTTCGCCGGTGAACGATGGTGATTTTATGGCACAAAGCACGCTACTTGCTATTATGGGACGAATGGCGGCGTATACCGGGCAAATAGTGACCTACGACGAAGCACTCAACTCTCAAGAAAAGCTAGGCCCAGAAAACTATAGTTGGGATTTAGAGTATCCGGTGGCCGCGGTGCCCATGCCGGGCATTCAAGACGGAGTAGGATATTAGAGGGTAGAAGGTAAAGGGTAGATGGTTGAAGGGTTTTTTCCCTAAGTATCTTTACCCTTCACCTTGTACCATTCACCCTACACTTTTTACCTTCTACCTACACAACATGCACCGACGAGATTTCATCAGAATAAGCGGTACCGCTATTGCTTCCGCATCTTTAACTTCGACTACCTTTCCGGCTAATTCGGCCCCTCAACTCAATATTAAAAAGAGTTTAAAGTACAGTATGGTTGATGCACCAGGTTCGGTGCTAGACCACTTTAAGATGTTAAAGGAGGTAGGCTTCGATGGTGTAGAGATGGATTCGCCCAGCGATATTAACGTTGACGAGGTACTGGAGGCCAAGGAGCAAACCGGTCTGGAAATTCCGGGCGTAATTAATTCCGCCCACTGGAAAATGCCTTTGTCTGATCCTGATTCCAGCGTTCGAGCCGAATGTGTAGAGGCTTCTAAAACCTCCTTGCGCGACTGTCAGCGGTACGGTGGCACCACCATGCTACTGGTACCAGGCGTAGTGAACGATAAAATCAGTTACGCCGATGCTTACCGTCGTTCGCAGGAAGAAATTCGAAAGCTGCTGCCCGTAGCCGAAGAAACCGGAGTGAAAATCGCCATTGAGAATGTGTGGAACAATATGCTGATTAGTCCGCTGGAGGCCGCTCGTTATATCGATGAATTCGAAAACCCCATGATTGGGTGGTACTTCGACGTAGGCAACATCGTTCGCTACGGCTGGCCCGAGCATTGGATTGAAGCCCTAGGCGACCGTATTATGAAGCTAGATATTAAAGAATACAGCCGTAAGAAACAGGAAGAAGAAGGAATCTGGAAGGGCTTTGATGTAGAACTGATGGAGGGCGACTGCAACTGGCCCGAAGTTAATAAAGCTCTAGACAAAATTGGCTACGCGGGTTGGGCCTCCGCTGAAGTAAAGGGCGGCGGTCGCGAACGTTTACAAAAAATTTCTCAAAAGATGGATGCTATCTTTGGGTTGGCTTAACTCTTTATTCATAGTCTAAAGTCTGCTCAATAAACCCATCTACCTGCTGCTTCATTTCTACCAATGAAGGTTGATGAATGTACATCATATGGCCCGATTCGTAGAACGACATACTGATGTTGTCTTGTAACTCTTCATCCAAAAGCATATGGTTGAAGGTATAATCCGTAGCATAGTAGGGGGTAGCCAAATCGTAGTAACCATTGAAGACGTGTACCTTCAGAAATGGGTTCTTGGACATAGCACTCCGTAGTGTTTCGGCAACGTTTAGGAACTCATTCTGTACATTGCTATAGTTCCAGGGGCGCACCCGTCCGGTCAGTATTTCGTAGGGAAGGTTGCTTTCATAATCTAATTCAGTCTTTATATAGTTGTTGATGGCAGTAGTGTAGGGCCCATAAATGGTAGCACTGTAGCTGGGGTCAAATTCGTAGTTCTCACCAGCATCATCGTAGTCCACCCCGGTCATGCGACCGTCCAGCCGACCGACAGTAACCCCTTCATCGCGGCGTAATTCCTTCACAAAGCGAGCAATATGAATACGATAGTGAGTACGTTTCAGATAGTCCTGTGATAGACCAGTATACTGATGTAGTTTGTCAATAACTTCCTGCTGACGAGCATCTGATAACTTATCGCCTAGCATTAGTGCCGAAGCATACTCTCCAATAGCAAACTCCTCCACCTCCCGCAGAAACGGCTCTAGCGAATCCGGGCGATTAGGTAATTGGTTGTGATACCACGCGATGGCGGCGTAGGTAGGTAGAAACAGCACGTAGGGTAGATCATTTCCCTTGGTGAAGCGGGCCGTTTGGAAATTCAAAATAGAGGAGATCAGCATCAGCCCGTTGAGATACATTCCGTGGCGATCTTGCAGATAGCCCGATAGCCCGGCGGCGCGGGTAGTGCCGTAGCTTTCACCCGCAATAAATTTGGGCGAACTCCAGCGATTGAAACGAGAAGTATACAACCGGATGAAATCGCCTACGCTAGAAAGATCTTCTTGGTAACCGGTAAACTCACTTTTCTCTACTCCCTCAGCCGGACGACTGTATCCTGTTTCTACTGGATCAATAAAGACCAAGTCGGTTTTATCTAACCAGGTGTATTCGTTATCAACTAGTTCATAGGGAGGGGCTAATGATTCGCCTTTATCGCTCATTTTGATACGGCGAGGCCCCAAAGCACCTAGGTGCAGCCAAACCGATGATGAACCTGGCCCTCCGTTAAATGTGTAGGTGACCGGTTGCTCTGACAAATCGTCTACATCGTTTCGGGTGTAGGCAACAAAGAACATCTTGGCCCGAGCATCGTCATTTTCTTTTCGCAGCACTAAGTAACCAGCAGTAGCAGTATAATTAATTGTCTGTCCACCTACCCGGACGCTATGCTGCGTCACCGTTAGCGGTGGGTCCTCCGCCAGGTCAGAAGAATCTGGCGATTGAGCCAAAGCAACTCCCAGTGAAAACAGAAAACTGATGGTAAAGTATAGTCTTTTGTTCATAGATATAGTGTTAATGTGTTCAGGTGTCTGTAGTATAAAGTTTTGAGTACACAAAAGCGAACATAAAATGCTAACCCCATAACTAACTCTAGAACTATAACACTATGCACCCTAACACTTTACTCTCTACCTCCCGTTTCGGTTTCTCCATCTTCATCAATACTCACAACTTCGTAGTCTTCAAAGAAAGAGATATTGGCATTTTCTACGGCCTGGCGAAATTGCATCCAGTCGGTAGCGAAAAATTGGTTGATGCTTTCTAGAGGTTCATCCAAACTTTCTTTCGCCTGTTCCAGAGCAGTGCGTTGCGTCTCGTTGGCCGAGTGCCAGAATGAGGATAAGTACGATGCGGCAGCCCCCAACTTCCCACTAACAATGTGAGGGTCACGCAAAATACCTTGCACGTCTTTTTGAGCAATCAGTTCTTTATGAGTCTTAATAGAATCTTTCAATGCTTTAGCCTGATCTTTCAGTTGTTGGGCCGCACCATCTTCCCGGTTACTGAGCTGGCCCATCAATAGCTCAATGGTATTACTAGCCTCATCAAGCTGATCTACCGCCTGGGTAGCCAGCGAGACAAATTCCTCGTACTGCTCAGCCATAGTATTGCGGGCTATTACGTCTTCCTCAGAAAGCTCAATGCGCGGATCGAGGTGAACATCTACCTCAGTAGAGTCTTGATAATCGCCGTAAGTCAGACGAACGGTGTAGGTACCCGGTAGTACTGGAAACCCAGCTGGTTCAGGAGCATCTTTCTTTTTAGGCTTTTCAGTGTCTGGTCCGCGCTGTCCTTTACGAGATAAGTCCCAATTAAATCGGTTCAGTCCGGCCTGAGCTTCAGCTTTCAGCGTACGAATTACTGCTCCCTGATCCAGCACTTCTACCAAAAGCGTATCTTTTTTTACTTCAACGCTATCATCTGCTTCTTGAATAATATCCTGAATTGAGAAAGTCAGTAAAGCTCCCTCGGGCCGGTTCTCTCCGTCGTAAATAGCATCACCCTGAAAGCGGGTGCCAGCAGCTTCCTTGTAACTAGCTAGGTAAGCATCGGGTGCGTTAAATACGTGCAATGGCTCGTCCATGATTGTTGGTTCTTTCGCTAATTCGCGCAATGGACGAATATCATCCAGTACAAAAGCAGCTCGGCCAAACGTACCAATAACCAGGTCGTGCTCGCGGGGGTGAATCTTCAGATCCATCGTAGAAACCGACGGATAACCTTCGCCCCACTTATTCCAGCTATCTCCTCCGTTAAGACTCACGTGCAAACCGGTTTCGGTTCCCAGAAACATAAGGTTGGGCTCCTCGATGTCTTGGACAAACGAAAGGGCAAAACTGTTGATTGAATCTTCAGGCTGTACCAGGTTATCCCACGATTTCCCTCCGTTACTAGAGTGATACAGGTACGGATTCCAATTATTACGGCGGTGATCGTCCAGTACCACAAACACCTCTTCAGCATTGTGCGGTGATACGTGTATCTGGTGAACCCAGCTTCCGGCGGGCACATCTTTTAGCTGATCGGCGACATTCTCCCACGATTGCCCCCCGTCGCGGGTGACTTGAATATTGCCGTCGTCGGTGCCTACCCACAGTACTCCCGCTTCGTGCGGGCTGGGGGTAATGGATACAATGGTGGTAAAGTTCTCGGCCTGTGTGGCATCGTAGGTGAGTCCACCGCTTTCCAGTTGTTTCTGCTTTTCCGGATCATCGGTTGTAAGATCGGGGGATATGATTTCCCAGGTTTCGCCCCGATTGGTACTCTTGTGCAAGAATTGGCTACCGTAGTAAATTGTTTGGTCATCAAACGGATCGTGAGCGATCGCAGCATCCCAGTTGAAGCGTAAAAATGTTCCGTCGGGGTGCTTTGGTTTGATGTAGGCGTTGTTGCCCGTCTCCAGATCTACCCGCTGTAAGTTGCCCCCTTGCCACATAGCGTAGAGGTAACGGCTGTCGCTGGAGTCAGGTACTACGTCAAAGCCATCTCCAAAGGCTACTTCTTCCCAGTAGGCATTACGAATGCCGCCAGCACGCCATGTGTACGCGGGGCCACGCCACGAACCATTATCCTGCATTCCCCCCATCACATGATAAGGATGCTCCATGTCATAATTAATGTGATAGAACTGCGCCAAGGGCAAGTTCTCGACAAAGCGCCAGCTTTTACCTCGGTCGCGAGTGATAGTCATACCACCATCGTTACCGTCCATCATCAAGCTACCATCGTTCGGATGAATCCACCAAGCGTGATGGTCGACGTGCACTTTATCAAAGCCGAGCAGCACTTCAAAGTTTTTTCCACCGTCTTCACTCAGGTGAATACTAGATTCTACAATGTACACTCGGTTCTCATTCTCAGGATCAACCGCCACATCGGCGTAGTAAAACGGACGGCCCCCAATATCGTCGGTAGCAGTTTGCTTCCAGGTAAAACCACCATCGTCGGAACGGTAAAAAGCATTATCTTTAGACTCTACGTAGGCATACATCACCTGCGGATTATTATAAGCGATACCTAATCCAATTCGGCCTAACTCACCCTTGGGTAAGCCATCGTCGCTAGTGCGCTTTTGCCAGGTTTTGCCTCCGTCGTAGGTAATATGCAACCCTGAACCCGCGCCACCTGATTTGAAGTACCAGGGCCAGCGACGGAACTCCCACATAGCCGCAATCAACTTATCAGGATTGCTGGGATCAATAATCATATCGGCAATGCCGGTACGCTCGTTCACGTAGAGAATTTTTTCAAAAGTTTGCCCTCCGTCGGTGCTTTTATACACGCCTCGGTCGGAAGTATCTTGCCAAGCTGAACCCTGAGCACCTACGTACACCACGTCGGGGTTTTCTGGGTGAACAATGACTTTATGGATATTGCGGGTAGCTTCTAAGCCCAAATGCTGCCAGGTTTTGCCCCCGTCAATGGTTTTGTACAATCCATTACCAGCCGACTGGCTATTACGCGGATTCCCTTCGCCAGTACCCACGTAAATGACGTTAGGGTTCTTCTGATAGATCGCAATATCACCGATAGACAGTACCGACTGATTGTCGAAGATAGGTTCCCAAGCGATACCACCGCCCTCTGACTTCCACAGGCCACCGGAAGCGGTACCGGCGTAGATAATATTAGGGTTGCTTTCTACAGCTTCAATGGTGGTAACCCGGCCGCTCATTCCGGCGGGGCCAATACTGCGAGGCTTCAATGCCTGACTGATCTTTTTCAAGTCTGGCTGCTGAGCCTGGGATGGAATAAAGAGACCACTAGTAAGTAGAAACGCAATGATGAGGAGGGTGTATAAATTTCTCATAGGTTAGGTAATTTTCAAGCGGTGAATATACGGAAGAAAGCGGGGAAAAAGGAGTCCGAAGACTGTAAACTGAAAACCGGAGTCCAGAAATAAATCGGGGTGGATTTAGACTACATGTTTAACTAAATTCTCTTTTTGCCTACTGTTCATCATCCGTATTTGACTTTGTAGTTTCCGGTCTTCGGATTCCAGACTCCTATCTCCGTTTAACTAAAATCTACTAGTTTAGCACATTAATACAACTGACTATGTGGATTTGCCCTCGCTGTGAGCGAAAGTTTAAAACGACGAATCAATCTCATTCCTGCGAGAAGAAGGATATTGGCGAGCTTTTTCTGGACAAATCGGACGAACTGGTATTAGCTTTTGATACCATTATGACCCAGGTGATGGAGTGGCAACCCAATAGCGTAGGCGCAGCGAAGCACGCCGTAGTCTTTACCAACAAGAAGGCTTGGCTGATTATTAAGCCAATGACCAAAGAACTAGATGTAAAGTTTTACTACCACGAACGGCTAGAAAGCGATGCGCTTAAGAAAGTGGTCCCGTTCGGTAAAAAATTTGCCCACCACATTCGGATTAGGAGAGAGTTTGAGGTAGATGATGAAGTGATGCAGCTGTTAAAGTTGGGGTTTGATTATGCGATGGAGTAAGGGTTAGTTATTTTAATTCATTAAAACTTATTTACGCTAGCTTGATTTTAGAGAGATAAGCTATTTAGCCGAATGGGCCACCAACATATTCGTATAATCATTGGTGTTTATATTTGACTGGACATCTTTGTTATTATCCTTCGGACGGCTTTACAAAAGTGAATACATCGCTAATACTGAAATTAAATTTATATTTTGCTTTTGTTTGTGTGCTAAAGTAAATTTTCAGGAACGCTCTCAGTGACACGACATGTTCACTTTTCAACTTACTCTGATTAAGTAGTAAAGCTATAAATCTGTGACCTACACCAACTACCACAGCCACTGTTACTTTTGCGACGGTAAAGACTCCCCGGAGGTCTATATTCAACAGGCAATTCAGTTGGGAATGCCTACGTACGGGGTTTCCTCTCACGCTCCGCTGCCCTACAAACTGCCGTGGCCAATGAAAGAAATTGATAGCGAGCGCTATGTAGCGGAGATTGAGCAGCTAAAGAAGAAATATGCTGGGCAGATTGAAGTATACCGGGGACTAGAAGTGGATTTTATTCCCAAGGTGGCGGGGCCAAGCTGGGTGGAAGATAAGTTTTCACTGGATTACACCATAGGCTCGGTGCATTTTGTGGACTTTTTTGCGGACGGCCATCCTTGGGAGATTGATGGGAGGCATCAGGTTTTTTTGAAAGGATTACAAGAAATTTTTGCTAATGATATTGAAGCCGCTATTCAACGATACTACTCGCTGATCCGGCAGATGGTACGAGACGATCCACCTAATATTATCGGACACTTAGATAAGATTAAAATACAGAGCGAAGAAGGTAAACTCTTTGATGAACACGCAGAATGGTATCGGGAAGAAATTAGTAAGACGCTGGATACTATCGCCGATGCTGGATTAATTGTAGAGGTAAACACCCGAGGAATGTACAAGCAATTGACGAATGAACCCTATCCCAGTTACTGGATTCTAGAACGAATGCGCGAACGGAATATTCCAATCACGCTTAACTCCGACGCTCACCACCCGAGGGAAATAATTAGCCACTTTGTCGAAGTTACCGAGCGACTGAAAACCATTGGCTACGAGCAACTGCGCATACTGTACCAAGGAGCCTGGCAGGATATGCAATTGACGAAGGACGGAGTCTCCTTATAATCATTTCGGCGTTTCTTCTTTAAAAGTGGTAATAAGGTGAATCGGTCACTATCGCCAATCCAGATGCGTAGTACGTTTATCATCCGACTGGTTGCCTCCGAAGGCGTGCAAAGTGAAATCTCCCCCTTTCTCGGTTAGCTTGGCATCAATCCAGCCTACTGGTTGATCATCAGAAAAGTTATAGCCTACGGCCGGTAAGTTAACCAAGTGGATACCTTCTCGCTCGCTGTATTGATACTGATGAGAGTGCCCGTAGAATACGGCTTTCACAAAGGAATGAGGTTGTATAATGCTGAACATACGATCTACATCCAGTAAGCCTGAGTCATTGTCACCTAAAGTATGGTGAACAAAAAGCAGGGTGGGCAAAGCTGAGGCAGTAGCTAAATAACTCTCCAACCAAGTGCGCTGCGACTTTCCCAATAATCCCGCTACCTTATTAACGTATAGCAAGGAGTCGAGCAGAATCATTCGGACCAGAGCGGCTTCTATTACATGCACATACTTTTCTTCCACTTGAGTGGTAGTGTTGGGAAAAATCTGGTGAAAGTTTTCACGATCATCGTGGTTTCCCATCGTCATGTGTACGGGTATTCGCTGCACAACCGGATTTAATAGTTCGTTAATTTGCTGATAGTCTGCCTGTTCACCAGTAAGCCGGGCTACATCACCATTGATAATTACGCCTTGGGGCGCGGCACTTACTACCTGCGGAACAACGGTTTGCAGGTTTTTGTAGGGCTTAAACCCTCGGTAAGCCTCCTCTTATCGCCCGCTATGTGCGTGTCAGACAAAAAAGCCCAGTGTACTTCCTCCGAGAGCGAGGTAGCGTAACTGTAGATGGGGGTAACGGTGGTCGCTGCACCCGCTAAGCTGAGAGAGGTTTTAATAAAACGTCTTCGGTGAATAGGGCGGTAAAGAATCTCTGGCATTGCGGGTAAGTTTGCTCTAGCAGAAATTAAAGTAGTGGATTGGAAGGGCATTATCAATGAATGTTACCCAGAATCGTAGCTGCTCCTATAAGTTAGCCTGAGCTTAGTGTAGTTACATAACGTTGCTAACGGGTTGAGCAGATCAGGAAGAAATACTCGGGGTTCAATTCTTAGATAGCAAGGCTACTAGGCGTAATACCGCTTATTGATCGTAGGATCACTCCACAGTGATAGAATCAATGCGTTTTTCGTAAGATTCTAGAAAAGTGATAACTTAGAGCATATTTGAACTTTCTAATGGTTGTTTTTCGCTCATACTTCAGCTTTTTTGCGAGCGATAGCTTAGGCTATTACCCTTAAAAAGAGCCTCATAATAAATTCTAAATACGCTCTTAGAAAATTAATAAAAGTATTTACTACACTATGAAACGACGTAACTTCCTAAAAACTACGGCTGCCGTAAGCGTAAGTGTTCCTTTTTTAACTTCCGCCATGATGGCACCCAATAACCCTTACGTTGCTCAGATGGGCGTGCAACTGTTTACGGTTCGTAACCAGATGGAGCAAGACCCTGCTACTACACTCAAGGCAATTAAGGAAGCCGGCTATGCTCAAATTGAAGGTGGCGATGTTCGTAACTACGATACGCTAAGTCCTATAATGCAGGATTTAGGGTTAACCTCCAGTAGCACCTTCTTCCCCTGGTCGTTTATTACCGGACGGTGGGACTTGGTAGGGCAGGAAGCTCCCAAAGACTACTCCTTTGAGAAGATGGTGGACGATGCCGTAAAGCATAATTTCAAGTACTTAGTGTTCGGCTATATGGTAGAAGGGGAGCGCGAAACGCTAAACGATTACCGTAAGGTGGCTGAGCAACTGAATACGGCCGGTGAACTTTGCCAGAAAGCCGGGATTGACCTTTGCTACCACAACCATGCCTTTGAGTTTGAGCCGATAGACGGGCAAGTACCCTACCGTATTCTGATGGAAGAGTTTGATCCGGGTACGGTGTTTTTTGAACTAGATGTATTCTGGGCAAGCTTAGCCGGACATGATCCCATTGGACTTATGAAGGAAATGCCCGGTCGAATTAAGCTACTGCATCTGAAAGACAAGAAGCCAGGTACTCCTACTATGTTCGATCATAATGAGGTTCCTCACGATGCCTTTCAAGAGCTAGGTGATGGCGTGGTCGATATTACGAAAATTATGCAACTCGCTAAAGAGACTGGGGTAGAACAATGCTTCGTAGAGCAAGACCAATCTCCCGACCCCGTTGCCAGCATTGGCCAAAGCATGAACTACCTACATGATATAGAGAGAAAAATTTAAATCAGTGAACAACGGGCAATGAATAGCATAACTCTATATAGAGAATGCCGCTTCTTTCTAATCGCTCATTGTAGTTTTACAATAATTCATGATGCTTATAGTGTTGAGGATTACCGTAAAAAATAAAGCGGATTGCTTTGTCTAAATATTCATAAATGAAACAGTTGCTAACCTTTGTACTATCTTTTTTACTGGGTTCCTCAGCTCAGACCCAAAGCCTCACCGCTCCAGAACTGTTAGAAAAAGCCATTGCTTATCACGATCCGGATGGCCGTTGGGCTACGTTTGATGATACTTTTACCGTAATCATGACGAGGCCGGATAATCCTGAACGAGAAAGTCAGATTGCAATTAATCTTCCGCAGGAACACTTTAGCCTAGAAACTAAGATCGATACGGTTACTACTCAATATATCCTCGATCAGGCTGATTGTCAGATGCTTTATCAAAGTGAGCCAATTGATACCACGGCAGCTCAGGCGGTAGATATGAGCTGCGAGCGGGGGAATATGTACAAAAACTATTATACCTACCTGTACGGCCTACCGATGAAGCTAAGGGACCCCGGAACCAATATTAACTACCCAGTAGAAAAGAAAGAGTTCCAAGGAAAGCAGTACTTAGTACTAAAAGCCACTTACGATGCCGCAGTGGGCAGCGATGTTTGGTACTTCTACTTTGACCCCCAGAACTATGCCATGGAAGTGTATCAATTCTATAGAACCGACGATGCTGGTAAAATGCTGCCTAGCAGTGGCGAATACGTTTTGCTTTCGGAGGAAGAGACAATCAATGGTATAAAAATGCCTAAAGTACGCGCTTGGTACTATAATAAGGATGATCAGTACCTGGTTACCGATACCCTGATTGAGAGGTAACAAATTTTTAGGTTTTAGCTGGTTTGAAAGAAGTAAAGTCCGTTACTCGTACCGGAAATTGCAATAGAGGAGGTGACAATAGGGTTGCTAGCGCACACTACTGGTAAACCATTATTCAACCTTATTAAACCAAACTGTATGAACTCTCTAAAGCAAGTACTGGAACAAGATCTTAACAAGAAGACTAAAGCCGACCTAGAACAAATTTTTTCTTATCTCACCTCAGTTGTTTCGGCGGAGCAGCGAGCTGATATCAACGGTGTAGGACCTTCGGAATTTAACGAGCTACGAAAAGGCGAGCAAATTAGTGTACTAAGCGACTATCTGGACAAGTACGACTCTCGCTGGGAGACTGATGTGCAGAATCTTCCTCAGGAGGTGCTACGCGGCATCTTCAATCTAATGGAGAACGATAACTCTTTTAGTGCGTTGGATGCAGCCGACGCTGATTTTGCCGCAGAACTAAGTAGTATTGATTTTGAAAAGCTAATCAGTGGGCCGCTAACTGCGGCAGTAAATGCTCAGGCTAACGCATCCATGTCTACGGTTAACTTCATTAAAGAAGTTGGCTTCGATGATCAGGGTCAAATCCGAATGGTAGACTTTAGCTACAAGAAAACTGGCGAAGATGGTACCCCCGAAAATATTGAGATTAACGTACCGTTTATTTCCATACTGAATATTCCCAGCCTACGCATCGAAACCGTAGATATTGACTTCAATGTTAAGCTTAACTCAGTATTTACTAAAGATGTGAGTAATACCTTCGGTCTCAACGCGAGTGCCCAGGGTGGCTGGGGGCCAGTGAAATTTAAGGTTTCGGCTTCTTATCGGCGGTCGGCCAGCACCGGGGTGAAAGTGGAGAAGCAATACACCATGGGAGTAAAGGTGAAAGCAACCAATGATGAAATGCCCGCTGGCCTGGAAAATGTTCTCAATCTACTGGCCGGAGCATAATGATTAAGCTTTCTGATTACCTGAATTATCTCCACAGCGAGATAATTCAGGCTCGTAAACTAGCTGATGAGCAGGCGGTAGAGGTAGCGAAAGCCTACGCCGAACACGAGTATCTTCGCTACTTTAGAGTGCCGCGCTTTACCATGCCATCGATCAAACTGGAGATACCCATTAAGATTACCGAACTGGATGCAGAGACGAAGTTTGACTTTAAGATGGATGAAGACTCCTTTGTAGACGAATTAAATACTAGGATTACTGAGACTAATGAAACCAAAAACTTGAACATCAATCCGGTTTCTAAAGCGCAGCTAAGCGACAACCGCTTTACCGGTATCGTCCGGAATTTAGAGAAGCGTGACTATCGCTTTATCCGTAAACCCACCGAACTGATGACCCACGTAGACTTTGGTTCCTTCGTAAAGGAGACCGACTCCTTGGCATCCGATAATAACGAAGAAGAAAAGCAGGAGTTAGCTACACTGCTAAAGGCTACGATGCAGAACCGCTACCGGGTAGTATCGGCTAAACTGAATAACATTTACATTGACCCTGATACTAACGAAGCTGATGAAAGCAAAATACTGGTAAAACTAAACGTAGAGATGGTAGAAGAAGGATTACGCATCGTAAAAGGAAAAAATGCGAATGGTAATGAGTTCGAAGAAATTGTCTTTGAATAATGAAAGTATTAGTTCATTACAAGCAGCAGCAGTTGGAAGGCTTTTTGAATCGGGTCAGCGCGCTGAATGAACAATACATTGCCCGCTCATTAAAATTTGAGCCATTGTACCTCCACCTACTGAAGGAGTGCCAGGACTTTTTTCAGCAAATAGGCGATTCTAGTAATGAGTCAGAAGTGAGCCGCCAGCGAGTGTACTACGAAACTGCCCGAAAGGGCATCAACCCGCAAACCCTGGAAAAGCTTCGCGTAGGTAAGCGGGAGAACACTTGGATAGCCGCTTTTCACACGTTGTCTAACGTGACTAGTAATCTACAGGAAGCCCTAGCGAAGGTAGAACAGACACTAGAAGATACTAATGAGACTTTAGGGCAGGTTGTATTATCCGCGCTACAATCCAAGCTGATTACCGAAGCCGATTTACAGTTAGCTGGAGATAGCAGTCGCATTGCGTCGGTGTGGCAAAAGCTAACTCAACAAACATCGCTAAAGTTAATAGAAAGAAAACTCAGGCTCCGAATTACTGAGCACGATATTTATATCTTAGTAGATAAAATTTTCACTAAAATTCAGTAAACTAACTTTCTTATGTCACTACAATCCACTGCTATTCAGAACCAAGCCAAGCCCGGTCGCTACGTAGTTTTACTACAGAATCATACGAGCCAAGCCATTAAGAAAGTTCAGAAAGAACTCGGAGTACAACTTACCTCTTCGGAAGAACTGAGCAATACGCTACGAGCTCATCAGGTGCTAGATGGTAGCACTGGATTAGTATTTAAGAACTTGGGTATTGTAGTGGTAGATAATATAGAGGAAGCTAAGCTACAACAAGCAGTTGCTTCTCGTAGTCCGATACTCTACTGGGAGGAAGAACGGGAATTCCGGGCTGCTAATGAGCTAGACCAATTGCAAAAAATCAAGCAAACTCAACAGTTACTTCAGCAGCAAATTCAGCAGTTGGATGAGATGATCAGAAACCGACCGGATGCCCCAGATACTGATTGGGAGAGTGCTACCTGGGGGGTTAATGCGGTAGCATTAAGAAGAAGTAGGTTTACCGGAAAAGGAGTGAGCGTGGCAATCTTAGATACGGGACTCTACGTCCCTCATCCTGATTTTGCCGACCGTGCTATAGAAGGAAAATCTTTTATTCAGAACGAAGCCTGGGATGCTGACGGAAATGGTCATGGTACCCACTGTGCCGGTACGGCCCTAGGAGCCGAAACTAAGTCAGAGGGCAAACGCTATGGTATCGCCTCCGAAGCTACGATGGTTATTGGTAAAGTACTGTCGGATGGTGGAAGTGGCAGTACCAGTGGTATTATTGATGCTATTGACTGGGCGGTGGAAAAGAAATGTCGTATCGTATCTATGTCGTTAGGGTCACCTGTAGAAATCGGTCAGGCCCCCTCGCCGGTCTTTGAACAGGTAGGAAGAAAAGCTCTGGAGAATAACTGCTTACTGATTGCCGCGGCCGGTAACGATAGCCGCCGTCCAAGTATGCCCCGCCCGGTAAGTAGTCCGGCTAACGCGGAATCAATTATGGCGGTAGCCGCCGTTGATCGTCAGCTCAATGTGGCCAGCTTCTCCAACGGAGGTATTAATGCGGGTGATGGTGGTAAAGTAGATGTAGCGGCACCAGGGGTGGATGTATTTAGCACTTACTCCGAAAACGTATCGGATGGCGCACTGTATGCCCGACTTAGCGGAACTAGTATGGCAACCCCGCACGTTGCAGGTATAGCGGCACTTTACTGCGAAGCATTTCCGACGCTGTCGGCAGCCGAGATTTGGCTAAAGCTGGAAAAGAACGTACAGCTACTGCCCGATCAACTAATCAGAGATGTGGGACAAGGGCTAGCACAAGCTATTTAAAAAGTTGGGTGTAAGTAGCGCGGTGCGTCTCGATAACAAAATCGCTGGTAATTGGTATGAAGCAAAGAGTATATTTAGGGGTAGTAGACCAAGACTTTGAGCTTGATGATGAAGTGCGAGAGTACTTTCAGCAGCGTGATATTACTATTTTGGATTTTGTTAAGAACTTTGGCATCATCAAGCTTGGATGCTTCACTTCATTAGAGGCTGAAAATTTGGAGCACGTAACTCATCTGGAACTCGATAGTAACTTTACTACTCAGCTAGACGATTAATAGCTTATTCAAGAACGAGAATAACTCTCCAATAGCATACTGTCACCGTCCCTATTAAAAGAGAAAGAAGGCTGATACTACGGTAGAAACAATTAGAAAGATACGATAAGCCCGTTCCGGAAGTATCCGTACAATCCGAAAGCCTAAAACAGCTCCTACGGCAATAGCCGGAATCATCATAGCATTCATTTTTATCGAGTCAAGCGTAATGGTATGCCAGATAAACACATGCAGAGGAATCTTTAGCAGGTTGATAATCAGGAACAGCCAGGCGGCGGTGCCGATGTAGTCGTTCTTCGGCAGTCGCATAGAAAGTAGGTAGATCGCCATAATGGGGGCGGCGGCGTTTCCAATCATTGTGGCAAACCCACCCAGCAATCCAGTTAGTGCCGAAATCCACCAGTGGTTGGGAATCGCCAATAAGTTCTTTTGCAAGTCTCGCCAGATCATCAATCCCAGACAGATAAAAATGATAACTCCGATTGTAGTCTTAAACTGCTGGTCGGAGATAACATCGCCAAACCATACGCCTAAAGCAATTCCACCTAACGTCCAGGGTAGTAATTTGACTAAAAAAGGCCACTGGGCGTGCCGATTGTAGTAACGTACTGCGAAAATATCAGCTACAGACAGCATCGGTAGCAAGAAACCGGTAGAGAGCTTCCCGCCGAAGATACCGGCTAGTATCGGAATAACCATCAGTCCGGCTCCCATCACTCCGGTCTTTGACATACCTACCAGCATCGCGCAGAGAATAACTAGCCCCCATTCTACCGGAGAAAGCGAGAATAAATCCATTAGAGAATTGCAAATTGAAAACTACAAACTAATCATTTTCAATTATCAACTTTCCATTGAAGTTAATAATTCTGAAAGCTTACCTCGGTAGAGCGATCCATGGCGGAGAAGCGAATAAGCATTGTGAACGGTTCTTTGGTACTTTCTATAGTCTCTGCACAGTCGGGAGCCGGATCAATATAGTACACAAAGTACTTCTGACTACGGGGAGCTAATTCGTGCCGGTCGGGCTTGCCCAGCGTCGCCTGTATCTGTTTCTGCGACATTCCCTTTAGTGCCGTGTCAATTTGCGTAATGATTTCCTTCATCTGTGCCCGCTCGCCGTGGCAACCCATCCGATCAGCCCGGAAAAGCGTTTCGTCAAAGCCAGGGATATCTTTAGCCTTGGGCCTACAGTAACTAATAAGTAAGGTTAATGAAAAAAGAAGTAGGCTGTGAGATAGTTTGATCATAGCAACTGACTAACCGTTGGTCGCTCCATTTTGTTTACGTAGGTGAAAGTTGAAGAATCGGAGAGTTGAAAGATTAAAGAACTGAATAAAACACGCCTATTCTATCATTCAACTCTTCAGCCCTTCAGTTCTTCTCTTCTCAACATAAAATTTGCAGTGAATCACGCAATGGCTTTTTTGAGTTAGGTATCCGACGTATCTTCGCAAACGTATGTATACTGATAAATTTGTTAAGCTCGCCTGGATACTTACCTTCTTAGGCTTTCTAATTGCGCTTTCATTAAGCTACGCTTTTTTACCTATTCAAGTAGGAATACAAGCTGATGCCAATGGTAATCCTGATCAGTTAATAGATCGAGAAACTTTCTTCTACCTGGCACTGGGAGCCTTCGTATTTGTTAATGTTATTTGCTTGATTTCGTTTCGAGTATTGAACGCCTTACCAGCTTCTTCCCCCGTTTTTTATCGTTCGGAACTATTCAAAGATCGAATTCGGGATTGGTTTGCGGCTTTCACTACCGTTATCAATATTTTTTTGATCTGCACAGTGAGCTACATCTCCTTATTTAACAATCAAGGCGACTACCAGATTGGGCAGTTCAACTGGATTATGTGGGTAGGGCCCCTGTTATTTGTGGGAGTAGTGATTTGGTTCTTTTTTATTCTGGTTAGTCCTAAACCCATTAATACGGAAGCGTAACGTTTACTCCCAACCGGAGCCAACGTCCGGGCATTGTAACAAATCCAGCCTCGGTATATTCGGTATTAGTAATATTGGTAGCCTCTACATACACGTCCCACGAGCTGGCCTGATAGTATATTCTACTGTCTAACACCCAATAGTCAGCCTGAGTCATGCGGTCTAAATAGCGTAAACGCGCACTATGGTGAATATTATTCCAGATTCGATGAGTAAGGGAAGCAATGAACTGATGATTGAGGTGATCGAGCAAGTATCGCGATTCTACTGCTTCGGTTTGATCTAAATTGGCATTCAGGTAGGTATAACTTAGGGAAGCAGCCTGCACAAAATGCTCGTCATCAAACCGCCCGTTGACTTCCATTTCCATCCCTTCGGTAGCTACATTGTAGAAGTTCTGCGGTTGCCAGGGTTGTTCAGCATTATTACGTACCCAATCAATGAGTTGGGAGCCATCCCGGTAAAAATAACTGACTTGCCCCCAGACGTGCTGACCAAAATATTTCACTCCTCCCTCGTACGTCCAGGCTTGTTCTGGTTGTAGCTGGTCATTGCCTACATTGCTAGGTCCGTTGTAGTACAAATCTGTATAGGTAGGAATTCGGAAGGAGCGGCCTACATTTCCGTAGACTTTCCACTCATTGGTTATATCGTAGCTGGCATCCAAACCGGGAAAATAATTCCAGCCATAATCAGAAAACCAGTTTACGTATAATCCGGGTGTTACATCTAGTCGATCAAAGAAGTAGAAGCGATGCTCAAGAAAAGCTCCGAAGATGCTGCGCTGCCAGTTTCCTAAAGCGGGTTGCTGGGTTCCTCCACTAAAGTTATTACTATCAATAAATTCGCGCCGATATTCTAAGCCAAGTCCGGTTAGCCCAATTGAGGTTAGTCGAGTAGCATTCACCTCCGCCCCACCCACGTGGGTAGTATGCACATTATTAAATGCGGCTGGGTTGCTACGGACAAACAAGTAGTCATCGTGGTTTCGTCGCCAGTACAAGCGCGGGCGCACGTTCCATTCCCCCATTTCAGTATCCAGATCAACGCTGATTAAGGAAGTTCTGGTTTCTTCGTACTCTTCTGAGTCCTCCACGTAAAAACCACTGGCCCCAAAGTTGCGCATGGTGTGGCCTCCCAAAAAGTTAAGCGTACCAATCTGCGTTTTGGCGTACGACTGATAGAAGAGATTGGTCATCTGATAATCTGAATTGGGCCGATAGCCCTCGGAGCGATCGTGCGCCACGGACAGATACTGACCGTAGTGTTCTCCGGGAAGGGAAACTCCGGCTCGTCCGCCCCAGGTGCCAAAATCACCACCGTACACTCCGGCATTAGCTGATCTTTTTTCAGGGACTTTAGTGACGATGTTGATGGCTCCGGCAAACGCATTTTGCCCGTAAACCCGCGCTCCTGGTCCCTTTAGTACTTCAATTCGCTCAATATTATTCCGGTCGAGGGGCAGATTAAGCAAATGATGCCCAGTTTGAGGATCACTCACTTTTACTCCATTAATTAGTACCAGCACTTGCTCAAATGTACCCCCCCGAATGCGTAGATCAGCCTGAACCCCAGCAGGTCCTCGTTGTCGAATATCAACTCCCGGCACGTAGCTCAACAATTCATTGATACTCTGAGCCGGAGTAGTTTCTATCATTTCCCTCGTAACAAGATGAATGTTACGGGCTGATTCGGAAAACGGGGTTTGCATTCGATTCTCGGAAATAACCACATTGGCCATTTCAATAGTGCGAATAGAATCTTCTTGAGCAGTAAGCGCACTGTAGACCAGCAACAAAGTTACGGCCAGTAAATATTTCTTCATAATGTAGCTACCTAATATGGGTGCAATATTAAGGAAA
>NZ_JBARYM010000372.1:0-8090 GCF_049647865.1 Tunicatimonas sp.
GAACAGGGAAATAAACTTGGAAGATCAGATCGCGAGTGGCCAGGGCCAGGCCTACGGACTAGAACTACTTACGCAGCGGAACTCTGAAAAATTATCTACCTGGTTGGGGTATACTTGGTCGCGAAGTGAGCGGCAGTTTGACGAAATAAACGACGGTGAGTGGTTCCCCTTTCGCTACGACCGTCGGCACGAGATTGATTTCGGTGGGGTCCTTCATTGGAAGGAGAACGTTGATCTGTCCTGGGGATGGGGGTTCGCTACGGGTTTTGCCTTCACCCTTCCTACGGTTACATTTACTGAAATCGTACCCGCCCCCAATGAACCCGGGCAAGAGAATCAGGTTAGGACGGTGGCGGGCCCCCGAAACGGTCAGCGTACCCCCGCCACCCACCGGTTGGATGTGAGTATCTCGTTCCGTAAAGAGAAACGATGGGGTGAGCGAACCTGGGAGTTTGGTTTGTACAATTTCTATAACCGGAGGAACCCATTTATAGTAAATTTTTACAATCGGCGTTGGAATGAGAATGACGAATACAGCTTTTGGCAAATGAGCTTGCTACCGATACTTCCGATGGTTAGCTACCAATTTAAGTTTTAGTTATGAAACGTACCCTTATCGTAGGAACAATAGGCATTTTAGTACTAGTCGCCTGTCAGAAAGATATCGAGATAGATATTGCCCAAGAAGCGCCCCGTTTAGCGATCTATTCTATGCTACAGCCCGATAGTTTAGTTTCGGTTTGGGTATCTCATTCCAAGTCAGTAACGGATGCCAGCAGAATCCGGGCAGTGACTGAAGCTCAAGTAATTGTATCTTCCGACCAAGGATTAGTTGAAACGCTAACGTTGGTAGATTCTATGCGGGGGCAGTATCGGGCAAATTTCGCTCCTCAGCCCGGGGTAGCGTATCACTTATCGGTTACCGCCGAATCCTATCCCCCAGCTGAGGCTACCACTACGGTTCCAATACCGGTATCATTAGCTGATGTGAGCTATACGATTGTTCCGGCCAATAAACCGACCCAGTATCGCGACGATACTAATTTCGCCGATACGGTCACTCGCTACGCATTCGCCCTAACGTTTTCTGATCCGGCCTCAGAGAAAAATTACTACATGGTAAGTAACGCTTTGCAATACTGGGGCGTATTAGGTGCCTACCAATCTTCGGAAGGAGAGTGGGTTACCGAATACGATACCCTGGAAACCATTGCTTCTAATCATTCGGTTGATCCGGCTGTGCAAGACTTAGAATCTTTGACCTCCGAACCGTACCGGGGATACCAGGATTACTACTTTACCGACGAACTGTTTAATGGGCTAGAGTACACGTTTGATTACAAAGCGGAAGTGGATGAAGCTTTTCCGCTAAGCATGGTAGTTACCCTAACCACCTATCACGAAGACGCGTATCAGTACGTCCGGACTAGTTGGCAACAGGAATACTTTGACGATCTATTGTTTGAGATCGTGCCACTTGCTCAGAACATTAAAGGTGGCTATGGTATTTTCGGTAGTTTCAGTTACAGCAGAGTAATTGTTGAATTAAATTAATGTGTGATTTATGATCTACACTTTATTTTCAGCACCAATCTTTTGCACCACCGAAGCTAAAAATCAGAACTTGAAACAAGGCACCGTACAACTATTAGGGCTCGCGAGCTGAATAAGTAAAAGGGAAGACGTAACCTACGGTACAAAGTGGCGCTCTCGTGGCTTTAGCGGTCAAATCGTAACGCTCGACGAAGGTCGCTATCTTATTAACGACATGGCGAAATTATTAGGTGTTTTACAGCAGATTAGTCATGAAGCCCGAACAGCAGTGACCTTCAACTTTTGACTATGTAAGGAGTTATCGTTCGTTTATATAGCCGTTTAGTGTGAGTCTCGGAACACTTCACTTCCCGAACCACCCCGTAGGAAATCGAAGTCAGCACCCAAATCAGCCTGCTGCACATGGTCGATATACAATTGAGCATAGCCCCGACGGTAACCTAGGTTAGTGGCTTCCCACTGTTTTCGCCGCTCACCCAGTTCTTCGTCCGATACATCCAGATGTAGCTTACGAGCTTCTACATCAAGCTCAATCATATCACCTTCTTGCACCAACGCCAGGGTTCCACCAACCGCCGATTCGGGTGAAATGTGTAGTACCACGGTGCCGTAAGCCGTACCACTCATCCGTCCATCCGAGATACGAACCATATCTTCAATCCCCTTCGCCAGCACTTTTTTAGGAAGTCCTAAGTTCCCGACTTCCGGCATACCGGGATAACCTTTGGGGCCAACTTGTTTGAGTACCATTACGCAAGTTTCGTCAATATCCAGATCAGGATCATCGATGCGGGCATGGTAATCTTCAATTGTTTCAAAGACCACCGCCCGACCCCGGTGCTTCATTAGCGCTGGAGTAGCGGCCGAGGGTTTAATCACTGCGCCATTTTCAGCCAGATTTCCCTTAATAACCGCAATACCGGATCGTTCTTTAAACGGTTGTTCAATTTCGGCAATTACTTCCCGGTTGTAGCAAGGTACGGCTTCAGAATTTTCGCCAATCGTTTTTCCGTTTATCGTCATGGCATCCCAATGCAGGTGTTCTTTCAATTCTTTTAAGACGGCGGGAAGTCCTCCCGCGTAATAGAAATCTTCCATCAGGTATTTCCCTGAAGGCATAAGATTAACTAGTAACGGAATATCGTGGCCTAGGCGGTCGAAATCGTCCAGGTTTAATTCTACCCCGAGTCGTCCGGCAATCGCAAGCAGGTGAATAATGGCGTTGGTCGATCCGCCAATAGCCGCATTAGCTACAATGGCGTTTTCAAACGCTTCTCGGGTCAGAATTTTTGACATCTTCAAATCCTCATGAACCATCTCTACAATGCGCCGCCCCGCCATATGCGACAGGGTGCGCCGACGAGAATCTACCGCCGGAATAGCAGCATTGTGCGGCATCCCCATGCCTAATGATTCTACCATGCAGGCCATCGTAGAAGCCGTCCCCATCGTCATGCAGTGCCCCCGGCTGCGCGACTGGCAGCTTTCGGCATAGAAGAATTCTTCTTGGGTAATTTTACCCGCCCGCAAGTTTTCACTTAATTGCCACACTGCGGTGCCCGAACCAATTTCTCCCCCTCGGTATTTTCCGTTTAGCATCGGCCCGCCCGAGATAACTAGCGTGGGTAGGTCAACACTAGCAGCACCCATCATGGTAGAAGGAGTCGTTTTATCACAACCGCAGAGTAGAATAACTCCATCCATCGGATTACCCCGAATAGATTCTTCGGCATCCATGCTGGCCAGATTGCGGAACAGCATAGCGGTAGGCTTCAGTAAGGTTTCACCCAGCGACATAATCGGGAATTCAAAGGGAAAACCTCCGGCTTCGTACACCCCACGTTTCACGTATTCCGCTAACTCGCGAAAGTGAGCGTTGCAGGGAGTAAATTCTGACCAAGTATTACAGATGCCAATAATAGGGCGACCATCAAATGCATGATCGGGTAGTCCCTGATTCCGCATCCATGAGCGGTAGATAAATCCCATTTTATCGGTTTTGCCAAACCAATCGTGGCTGCGTAGTTTTTTCTGCTCAGGCATATATTCGGTAGTTAGGTTTTGTTCTATTGCCCAATATGCGGGTTGTAAGATGATTTTGCAAAGAGTAGGTGTGAGAATAGTCTAAATCATTTTTTACTATAGTCACGAACGCCACCGAAAAGACTTTTCGTCAATGGCCCGCAGGGTGCAGAGCACTCCGTTCAAGTGATCGTATTCATGTTGAACTAACTCGGCCAGATTGGGCTCTTCAATCAGCCATTCTTGTGGTTCAAAATATTCATTTAAGTAGTTTATTTTCAGTGACTTGTATCTGTCTACTTTAACTAAAAGCTTAGGAAAGCTCATACAATCATCCCAAAGGGTAAATTGATCGTCACTCGTCCAACTAATTTCGGGATTGATAATAACGTGAGGCTCCTTTACATTTAGGTAGAATAACCGTTTCATAATGCCCAACTGCGGAGCGGCAATGCCCCGACCAAAATGGTGCTTCGCCCGAATTTCTTCCATCACGTTATGTAAATCCCGTACCCACTCACCAATTAGCGGTTGATCAGTTTCCGTAACCGGTTCGCAGACTTTATAAAGTCGCGGATCGCCTAACAGTAGTAGATCGTTGAGGTGTTTCATTAGGTTAAGATTAATTGTAGTAAAATAGATAACTCTAATAATATTGCCAACCAGAAGGACAGTGCAAGGCTAGCAGTTACTAAGCTACATTGCTGTTTTCAATCAGCCATTTTCAAAAGAAAGCACTGTTTCTGACCAGCACTTTTCATAATTCAGCGACCTTTGGTTAAGACCTGGCTTAATTTGCAATGCTTACCAAAGGAGCTAAATTTGCTAATACTCACTACGCTAACGTAAAGCCCATGAAGTTATACCGAACCCCCCGTGGAATACTCCTCTATCATCAGAATCGCTACTTTATAAACACTGATTTAGAATGGGATGAATTGGTTAACCAGAGCAATCTGTTTAAAAAGATAGACGAACAGTTTAAGAACTGGGAAGAACTTGAAGATGGTGCAGAACTACTACACAGTGAACTTTTACCCCCTATTGGCCATCAGGAAGTTTGGGCTTCGGGGGTGACTTACTACCGGAGTCGAGACGCTCGGATGGAGGAATCTAAGGAAGCGGGGGGAGGAAGTTTTTATGATCGGATATACGACGCGGATCGGCCCGAACTGTTCTTTAAGGCTACGGCGGCTCGCACGGTAGGTCACGGCGATCAGGTGCGCATTCGTCAGGACTCTAGCTGGAATGTGCCAGAGCCGGAGTTGACTTTATTTATCAATTCGCAAGGAAATATTCAAGGTTATACCATCGGTAATGATATGAGTTCGCGCAGTATAGAAGGTGAGAACCCGCTGTATTTGCCCCAGGCAAAAAGCTACCGGGGAAGCTGTGCGATTGGCCCATGCCTTTTCATCACTGATCGACCTTTCTCGGAAGATGCTGATATACACTTAACCATTCGGCGGGGGGAAGAAGTGGCTTTTCGGGATGAAACCCAAGTCAATCAGATTAAACGCAAATTTGCCGATCTGGTCAGCTACCTCTACCGCGAAATGGACTTTCCTAGTGGATGTTACTTGATGACCGGAACTGGTATTATTCCTGATAATGACTTCACCTTGCAATCCGGTGATGAAGTTAGCATTACCATCGAACCGATTGGTACGTTAACGAATACGGTTGAATAATATTAACCTTTTAGTATATTTAGTAATATGAACACACGAGTCGATCGTATCACTATTGAGCCAGAAATCTGTCACGGTAAACCTATAATCAGAGGAATGAGGTGGCCAGTTAAGGTTGTTTTGGATATGTTAGGTTCAAGAATGACTCCGCATCAGATAATTGATGACCATCCTGAACTTGAAATTGATGATATTTATGCTTGTATACATTTTACCCGACTTTCTGTTTCAGGAGAAACCATGTCTTTAACAGACAAATGAAGTTTCTGTGCGATGTTCATATATCCATTAAACTATCGAAGTAAATTCAGGAAATTGGATTTCAGTCAGAGCATGTAAAAAATATTCTTGATAAATGGAACACTAAAGATAATGCTATCTGCCAATATGCTGATAAAAATAATCAGATTTTGATTACCAAGAATCAAGATTCTCGAAATTCATTTTTATTCAGAAAAACGCCCAAATAACTTATAAAAGTCAGTTTAGGTAATGAAGCAAATGCCGACCTGATCGAAGTAATTAAGCTACATATTGATATTTTAAGTTCTTTGAATAGTGAGAACGATAGTTTTATGGTTGAGATCAATAAAAACAATTTTTGGATAGTCACTCGCTAGAAGATATCACGAGTGTTTAGAACCTAATTAATAAATAAAGCACTATGCAAGTTACTGGTAATCAAATTATTGCAAATAATACATCGAAGTCTGGAGGTAATACCTTCTACGCTACCAACCCTACTACGGGTGAGCAAATGCCTACTGAATTTGCCGAAGCCACAGCAGATGAAATAGATCAAGCGGTACAAAAAGCAGAAGAAGCATTTGTTACCTATCGAAAAAAATCAGACCACGAGCGAGCTGATTTTCTGGATAAGATCGGCGAAGAAATTATGAACCTGGGCGATACCCTGCTGGAGCGGTGCCACCAAGAAACTGGTTTGCCTTTGGGTCGTTTAACCGGCGAGCGAGGGCGTACCGTTAATCAGCTCAAGCTATTTGCCGAGTTACTGCGCGATGGCTCTTGGGTTGATGCCCGGATTGATACGGCTGTCCCGGATCGGCAGCCGTTGCCTAAACCGGATATCCGGCAAATGCAGATCGCCTTGGGGCCAGTTGGTATATTTGGAGCCAGCAATTTCCCCCTGGCTTTTTCAGTAGCCGGGGGCGATACTGCTTCGGCTTTGGCAGCGGGCTGTACCGTAGTGGTAAAAGGCCACCCAGCTCATCCAGGTACATCCGAATTGGTAGGGCAGGCGATTGCCCAGGCAGTAGAAGCGAGTGGTATGCCCGCGGGTACTTTCTCGCTGGTGCAGGGAAAATCAGTAGAGGTGGGAATGGGAATCGTACAGCACCCGTTAATCAAAGCAGTTGGATTTACCGGTTCATTTCGAGGGGGAAAAGCTTTATTCGATGCTGCCAATCAGCGAGATGAACCGATTCCGGTCTACGCCGAAATGGGTAGTATTAATCCGGTATTTGTACTACCCGAAGCCTTACAACAACGCTCAGATGAAATTGCCGAAGGCTGGGTGGGATCACTAACATTGGGGGTTGGGCAGTTCTGTACCAACCCGGGAGTGCTCATCACTCAGAAATCGGATAATAGTACACAGTTCTTAAAAACAGCGGAGCAGTCGCTAAACAATGTATCAACCGATGCGATGCTTACGGAACAGATTAGTAAAGCTTACCAAAAAGGTGCCGATCAAATGGAGCGAACTGACAACGTGGCTACGGTAGCCAAGAGCAAACGCGCTGATACTGCTACGGCAAGCGAGGGTTATATTTTTAGTACTAACGCACAGAACTTTCTGAATCAACCTAACCTATCCGAAGAAGTATTTGGACCTTCTAGTCTGCATGTAGCCGCTCAATCGAAAGAAGAAATGTTAGAAGTAGCGAAAAATTTAGAAGGTCACCTGACTGCTACGTTACACGCAACCGATAAAGACTTAGAAGAATATACAGACTTGGTGGCTATTTTGGAACGCAAGGTTGGGCGTTTGTTGGTTAATGGATTTCCTACCGGAGTAGAAGTATGCCACTCAATGGTGCACGGGGGGCCGTATCCCGCTACTACCGACTCTCGAACCACATCGGTAGGAACTCTAGCAATAAAACGATTCACTCGGCCTATTTCTTACCAAAACTTCCCCCAAAATGGGCTGCCTACAGCTCTGAAGAATGACAATCCGCTTCGTATCTTTAGGTTGGTCAACGGAAAATTGACGAAAGAATTAACCAGCTAAAATTGTTAATCAGGTGAATGTATAAGTTGGCTAACTGCTTTATTATAGTTCATATGTAGTAGCAATTTCTGGGGATAATACAGAAATTCTCTTGCCGGTAAATGCCACGAGGTTGAGGTTTAGTGAATCCGGCCTCTCATACAGTAGACCCCAGAATTTGCCGGGCGCAGAACCTCATCTGGGGACAATGATTGCTTTTGTCCTTAAATTGGTGCACACATTTAACTATTTGGTGAGGTAACATTACTGCTGGCTGAAAGCAGCTGAATGAAAAGATTTAAACCCGTAAATCCCAATTTTCATTCAAGAAGAAATAATTGAGGGTTTATTTTCGTCAAACTATGATATACTTACGGTTGGGGTAGGAGCGCAGCGAGTACCGTTTAGTCAGTCGTTTTAGGTTGCTACTTTCTTTAAATCGTCGTATCTTACATAGTTACCTAACCTATTTACAATGAGATTTCTGGCAATAGCGTTGCTATTCGTTTCTACTTGGGCCTCTGCCTCCAAACTTTATATTCCAATGGATGGCACTCAAGCCAACCACCTTAAAGCCTACGGACTAACGT
>NZ_JBARYM010000373.1:0-10974 GCF_049647865.1 Tunicatimonas sp.
GTACGTAAATGTTGAATAGTCTCGGAATTAATATTAGCAGCTGTAAGAGCTGAATCGAGATTGATAGTTTCAATACCTTCTCGGAAGCTCTCTGCTTTTAGTTCCTTACGTAGAATATATAAGTCCATATCTAAGGTAGCTAAAATAGAATCATTTTCAGGTGCCATATTATTCTGAATACTTTGTAGCTTAGATTCTAACTTAGGTATCAGATAGGCAGATTCGTAGTCAGATTGGCGCTCCTGTTTTTCCAATTCGTAAAAAGGGCGCTGAAAAGAATTTTCCTTAAACTGATACACCGCCATTGCCTCGTAAGCCCAGCGAGAAGTCATTAAATCTGCTACGAGAGGCACTTCACCTTTCGTACTGATTAAGCTATTTAGCTTATCAAAATTGAAAAGCAAGCCACTTAGTATCATTTGAGGAATAAGCAGCAGAGGAATAATGATGTAAACTGTTACCGCAGAGTTAAAAGAGGCTGAAATATTTAATCCTAACACATTAGCGAAACAAGAGACTGAAAATAAAACCAGCCAGAAACTTAGCGTCATCTCTTTTATCTCAAGAATAAGGTTTCCAATCAGCACAAAGCTCAGCGTTTGTATGGCCGACATTGTAAAAAGAATTAATACTTTGGAAGAAAGATAGCTGCTTCGGCTGAGGTTCAGAAAGGATTCTCGCTTTAGTATCTTCCTATCTCTAATGATTTCTTCAGCACTTACGGTGAGCCCCATAAAGAGGGCAACAATTATACTGATGAGCAGATAAGCTGGAATGTTTTCGTTAAACCGAAACACATATTCTGAACTTCCAACTTCGGTATAGCGAATAATAAAAGAAAGGAAAAGTGCTAGTACGGGAGCTTCCAGAAAGTTAATTAACAAATATTGTTTGTTACTAACTTTAGAGAGCGTATCGCGAATAGTAAATATAACAGCTTGCTTTAAACGATTAGGTATCGTTAGCGATTTAGGTGGGGTTTCAAGTACGTCGGGAATTCGCTTAAAAGAAAAGTGTTTCCCGAACATCTCGCTCCACTGCTGAGGATTCACTTTACGTTTGCTTGTAAACTGACCGTATTCATCAACTACCTTTGCTTCAATGATATTAAAAACCTGCTCGGGATTGACGTTACCACATTCTGAGCATTGCCCCCGTTCAGAATCTACTTGATTAGATGCTTTTTTGAAATAGGTGATAGCCGCTACTGGGTTTCCGTAAAATATCGGGTAACCTCCCGTATCCATAATAAACATCTTATCAAACATCTTATAGATGTCGGAAGATGGCTGGTGGATTACGACAAATATTAACTTTCCTTTGAGAGAAAGTTCTTTTAGTAGGTCAATTACATTTTCTGAGTCGCGAGAAGATAGTCCTGATGTAGGTTCATCAACGAACATTACTGCGGGTTCTCGAATAAGCTCCAACGCAATATTAAGTCTTTTGCGCTGCCCACCGCTGATGGTTTTATCCAAAATACTCCCTACCCTCAGATCTTTTCGGTGTTCAAGTCCCAGACTTTCTAAGGTGTTAAGCACCAGTTTATCAATTTCTTCCTCGCTTTTGTCGGCGAAGCATAGTTTAGCATTATAATATAGGTTTTCATACACTGTTAGTTCTTCAATAAGCAAATCATCCTGCGCTACGTACCCAATCACTCCCTGAATATGCTCTTTTTGAAGATGAATATTGAACCCATTAATTAGCACTTCTCCTTCTGAAGGTGCTTCAATACCCGCTAGCACATTCAACAAGGTGGTTTTACCAGCACCACTGGCTCCCATGATGCCAATGAGCTTGCCTGGACCTTCCGAAATATTAATGTTTCTTAAACCAACTCCGCCATTAGGAAACCGAAATGTCATCTCGTTAACATTAAACGAGATTTTCTGAACTTCATCATCCGATAAGAAATGCCGGATCATGTCGCTGTAATACAATGCATCTCCTACCGGCGTTTTGATAGTACTACCGTTAGAAAAAAGGTACGAATGGTTGGGCTTCATAATAAAGCCATTCAATACTATATCACTCGTACCCAAGTATTTTACGAAATATAAATCAACACTGTTGACTTTCAGAAACACAATCTCACCCTGAATATCAGTAACTACGTGCTTCTGTTTGCCAGCATCACCGGTGCGAGCACTTACCGTCAAAATGTCTTCTGAATTTTCCTGAACCTCTTGATCGTTTAACGCAAAACTTTCAACAAGCTTATATTCTTCAGCTTCAATATTGAATACTTCAGCAACTGTATTGATGATATTAGCACGTTGTTCAGTAACATTACCATCAGAAGCTACTAGTTCCAGAACTTTAGCAAGCACAACAATCTTTTGCTTCTGCGTAAGCGTTTTATTAATCTTACGACAGATAGCTAGTGTTTTTACCGAATCTCTAACGGAAGTCAGCTTTCGCTTTTTAACTACTACCTCACCTTCGGCTACTTCTTCAGTTTTGCCCCAATCGGCATACTTATCATAAAGCTCCACGTACTCTTTAATAGAGTCGTGGTCCAGTTCCTGAGTAAAGAAGCGGATAACAAAATCGCGTTCCTTTTCAGTAACTCCGCCATCTTGTTTAGTAATGATGGCAAATAATTGGGTTAACGCTTTAAGAATTTCCTCACTCATGGTTTTACGATCCGTTGCGTAAATTCAACTATAGTCTCCGTGTTTCTATATACAAAGTAACCCCAGGCTATCTTTAACTAATAGCTGATTTAGGTTGGTCAGACCTTTTGGTATATAAAATAATGACAATGATGAAATCACTAGTAAGTGCTGAATTCAAAAGATACCTCAACTAGCTCTGAAAACTCTTCGCCAGCTTCTTCCATATCCTCATCGTCTTCGTGAAAGTACCAATGTATCTTAGCTCCATCAACTTCTTCAATTTTAGAAAGGACATCTAAAATTAGCTTAGAAGATGCGGTATTAAAATACTCTAGCTTAAATACGAACTCACTACTAGGATTTGGCTCTTTAGCATAAGCACTTAGCCAATCCAGCACTGGTTGGTAAAACTCCGCTGAATCTTCTGGTAGCGAGCGGCCAGAAATTTCAAATATGCCGTTGCTTTTATCAAGGATAATCTTTGGCGTATCTTCTGTTCCTTCTAAGTGTATAATTTCCATGGTAATAATATGTTTTGAATGACTTTTTTTTGGTTTAATTACGAATAATAGTAGTCTTTAAAGTAAAGAATGAACGCTTGTTATCCATTTCTATAAAGTCGTACTCCAATTTACTCCCAGATTTACGGGCCATGTCGACGAACCCTAATCCTGCACCACCTTTTTCGGAGATTGTTGTGCTTTTGATAATCTCTTTATAGAGCTGTTTTAGACCATCTTTATCCAGACCATTTACTCGATCTAGCCGCTCTTTAAGTCCGTTCACATCACCGTTTTCCAAAGGATTACCAGAAGCGATAATGTATTCATCACCCTTTTTTCCAATCATAAATACGGCATTGTATTCGTACCCTTCCTCTATCTTGTACCCCTCGCCATGTTTTACAATATTCTGCAGGCATTCTACCATTACGTTAAACACCTTTCGCTTCACGGAAGAATCTTCCCCCATGGAGTCCATATTGCGCTCGGCCATTGCCAACACAGATTTGGTAATTTCTTGCGTAAATTCCCCCTCATATACTAAGATGAGGTTCTGATCTCGCATTGTTTTGTGTAAGTCATACACATACTTCATGATCTATCGGATTTAATTGTTAGTCGATCAATTTAACTTAAAACTTTATACCAATCATAAGAACATCATCGGTCTGCTTTTCTTCGCCTTGCCATTCTTCCCAAGATGATCCAATGGTCTGATGAACTTCATCCATCGGTTTATGATGATGCTTCTGAATTATAGATCGCAGGCGCTTAGGTCCGTATTTACGGTTATCTGGCCCACCAAATTGGTCCGGAAATCCGTCAGAACAGAAATAAATAGATTCGCCTTTAGCTGCCTTAATAGTCGTGGTAGTAAAGTTGGTTTGATTCTTATATATTCCTCCACCAATTGGAAATTTATTCCCTTTGACTTCTACCATTTCACCTTTCTGCATATAATATAGCGGACGGTGAGCTCCGGCATATTGAATTTCGTTTTTACGGATACGACATAGTGCAATATCCATCCCGTCTTTACTCTGAGACTCTTCTGAATCCTGCCGCAATGTTTTAGTTACCCCGTCATCTAATTGATCTAATATTTCGCCAGGATCAGACACTCCTCGGCTACGAACTATATCGTTTAATAAGAAGTAGCCAATCAATGATATTAATGCTCCTGGAACTCCATGCCCAGTACAGTCCACTGCCGCAATGAAGGTATCTTCACCTCGCTGCATAAACCATGGGAAATCCCCGCTAACAACATCTTTCGCTTTGTAGAAGATAAATGATTCTGGGAATACTTGCTTAATAATTTGATTGTCTGGCAATATGGCTCCTTGTATACGCCGAGCATAGTTAATACTGTCGTTGATCTTTTTATTTTTGCTCTGAATCTCTAGCTCAATTTGCTTACGCTCAGTGATATCATGTGAGACCACCAGCACTGATTCCAACTGCTCTTCCTCATCAAATTCAGGAATGGCATTTACATGCATCACCCGATCACCTAGCTGAGAAGGGAAATCAATTTCCTTAGCCACTGTCTCTTGTGAACTGTCTACCTCCCCTAGAATTTTCAACCACTCATCGATTACGGAAGGCTCAAAGCTTGCATCAGCAACCCGTTTGTTCAAAAACTCTGAAGGAGCTTGTCCAGTGTATGTTTCGATCGTAGGATTGATATAGAAAAAGGTTCCTTCTTTGTCTAAACGCGTGATCAAATCCGGTGAGTTTTCAGAAAGTGCCTGCATCTTACTTCGCATACGCTCTTCCTGCTCAGCTCGCTTGCGTTCAGTAATATCTCGAGCGTTTAAAACGACTCCTTGTACTGCTGGATCATCCAATAAGTTAGTACCCGTAGTTTCCACCCACACTTCACCCCGATCTTTAGTATTGTATAGATATTGAACCGTAACCGACTGCTTAGGCTTTTTAATGAGTGCTGAAAACATATCTAAAAATGCCTTCTGCCCCTCTTCTGTAATGTGCTCTAAATCGCTATGCCCAATTAGCTCCTCCTGGGTATAGCCAAAGATTCGCTGTACTGAAGGACTAATGTAGCGAATAACTTGATTCTCTTCGTAAATAGTAACTACCTCCGAAGCATTCTCCAGCAGTGATGCCATACGGTTTTGAGTACGCTCCACTTCTTGAATCTGCTCTTCTAGTTGTTTATTTGCTCGCTGTAACTCTTCTTGAGTAGCCTGCATTTCTTCAGCATTTTGCTGAAGTACCTCCTGCTGCTCTTTCAGCTCATTACTCATGTGCTGCGCTTCTTCCAACAGTCGGCGAGTACGCTCATTTACTTTGATATTGAAAACAGTGCGGGCAGTAATAAGACTAATTTCTTCCACAAATTTAACATCCCGACTGCTGAACTTCTCAAACGCCGCGAACTCTAATACGCCGTATACTTGCTCATTAGTGATGAGGGGCACTATCAATAAAGACTCAGGGCGTTGGTCGCCTAATAAGCCCGAAGTGATAGTTACATAATCGTACGGAATTTCAGTTCTGAGTAGGGTATCCTGTTCAATAGCCGCCTGCCCCACCAACCCTTCAGCAAACTTAAAGGAGTTTTGGACATATTTCTTCTTATTATATGCATAGCTAGCCTTCATCTCGATAACAGCATTGCCACCGGAATCATCGCCATTGTCTACCACGTAAAAAGCCCCTTGTATTGCACCTATCTTTTGGCATACGTACGCTACTACTGCGTCACCTAGCGCATCAACTTGATCGTGAGCTCGAAGAATTTCGCCAATTTCTGCCACACCCGTTACAATCCAGTTTCGCTCATCATCTCTCTTTTCAGCGTTCTGAATGTTGTCTCTCATGTTAATGAGAGCATTACCTAGCGCATCTTTCTCACTTATTGGTTGAAAGGATGCATCAAGTTTACCTGCACCAATTTGGTGAGCAAAAGAAGCGGTACGTTGCAAAGTATCTACCACTTTGGCTGTGGTTTCTGCCATTTGACCAATTTCGTCGTCGCTTTTCTTCTCTACCTGTTCAGGTAATATCCCCTCGCTTAGCATTTGTAGCGTTCCCTTTAAAGATAGCAAGGCTGACGTTAACAACCGAGAAAGAAGTATAGAAATTATTAGAGCAGCAACTAATAGGATCACTCCTACTATTGCTGACTTATAAAGTAGTGAGCGCAGTTCAGCCTGCAGTGCTGCCTGATCAATTTTAGAGATAATGCCCCATCCTTGCGTTGGCAAGTAGTCCCAGGCAGCCAATGTAGGCTCACCTCTATAATCAATATCGTGAATATACCCTCTACTTCCATCTACCGCCCGTTGAGCTGCTTGTTGATCTTTGCTACCTGCTACTACCTGAAGTGCTAAAGGATCACTACCAGTGAGCCGAGAGCCGTTAATATAGCTTATGTTGTTCTCGTGTGCTCTCACTAAAAATGACTCCCCATAGTTGCCCAAACTGGTAGAATCGTTAATAATATTAAGTAGTTTAGATATATTGATTTTAGCGATTGCTAATTGATCTTCATTACTAGTTCGTTGCCCTAAAAGGGTAAAATACTGATTCTCTTCCTTAAAAATCCGACTGGTATAATTGCCTTCTTTTGATTTTTCAATAGTTTGCCCATCTGGATCGTAAAAGGTTGCTCCAGGTTGCTGATTCACATTAGAATTATTACTAGTAAAAAGAATGTCACCTTGAAGTGATACTAGCGCAATAGTAGCAATACTTGGTTCACGAGAAAGTATTCCTTTAATTTGGTCGGTTTCAATTAGAAGCGTTGGTTCAATAACTTCTTCAAGAGTTCCGAGATCCATAATATCTGAACTGGGCAGCTCTGAAGTTAAGCCTTCGTCGGATTCTAAGATTTCCTCTTGTCTGGTGTCTAATAAAGATAGTTCGGCAGTAATACGCTGAAAGTAACCTTCTATCTTACTCTTCTTGTAATCGTTTGCTGACTGTATTTTTTCAGCATACTGATTTTCTAGCACCTGCTTAGTTACCTGATAGGTAATTGTGCTGATGGCTACTACTGCCATTAAAGTAAGCATCAGCACCAATACTGTAATTTTACTTCCTATATTAATTTTTTTCAGCATGTCCTCTTACCCAATTATTGTTCATACAGAAAATGATACTTGGCTTAATTTTATCTCCATTTGTTTGCAAATTGCAACAACCTAACAACTATTTTACAGTTTAGCTGCTTGCAAACTTACATTGTCATTATTTGATAGCTTTAGTGCTAATTTTCCAAAGTAGCTTTCTAATGCTATTATCTGATTTTGTTCAAAAGGCTTGAAAGAAGAGAGTTCTAGCATGCCAATTACTGTCGCTTCTTCTTTGATGGGCATTACCAATAAATGTTTTGGAGTAGCCTTTCCCAGCCCAGAGAAAATCTGGATGTACCCTTCAGGTACCGTATCTATGTTAAGTACTTTTCCTTCTTTAGCAGATTGTCCCACTAGCCCTTCTCCCCAACGAAAAGTTACTTTATCGCCCTCTGGCAAATGGTAAGCGTAACTAGCCAGCAGCTCTATTATCTGATTTTCTTCTTCCTCTAACACTTGATATACCGCACCTTGGCTTGCTTCTAGTACACCGCAAATTTGCGATAATGCCCGATTGAAGACAGCTTCAGTATCCTCTTCAGAAGAGAGAATTTCTTCTGATTCTCCCAGATAAAAATCATCTGAATGGTTATCTTTAACGACACCCTCTAGATCAGAGTCGCTCGCACGTTGATCTGATACTCGAAATTCTGCAATTTGACTCACCTGCTGGCTTTGAGAGTTTACCATGATAACAATCGTGGCAAATCCCAATAAAATGGTGATACCAACTGAGATGTATATTTGGTAAAATAAAGGGTTTAATTGCTCAACCACTGTCAGATCTAATACCGAAGAGTATTGAGTCATTGAGGTTGGCAGTAAAAATAGCAGATAGGTAGTTACTCCAGCCGCTACACTAAAAGCAGCTATAGTAGCCCACTTGGCTTTGTTAGTAAATGCTGACATAGTATTATCGATATTGTTGATCTAACTCTAATAAAAATTCAATAATTTGATCTATTCCTAAAATATAATCAATGGTAGTGAGGCTCATCGCAGCGGTAGGCATCGTATCAATCATACACTCTTGAGGGTCTTGTACAATAGTTAACCCACCCCGGTCTTTAATTTTCTTCATTCCCATAGCGCCGTCCTTATTAGCTCCTGAAAGCAAGATGCCTATTACCTTTTCCCGATAGGTATAGGAAGCCGTATCCAGCGTTACATCAATGGCCGGCCGTGAGTTATTGATTGCTCCTTCGGTGGATAACGAAAAGGTATTTCCAAGCTCAACAGCCAGATGGTAGTTGGATGGTGCCAAATACACTCTACCCTTTTTGATACTCTCTTTATCGTGAGGTTCAGTAACTGGCTTAGCACTCTTAATTGACAAAGCTTCCTCGAAGCCATGACGTACATGCTTTAAGCGATGCAAGCACATAATAATAGGAAGAGAAAAATCTTTCGGAACAGTTGACAGTATACGAGTTACCCCCTGAAAACTTCCAGCTGACCCGCCAATTAAAACGGCTTTATAACTATTGCTGACTCTGTACTTACTCATAGCTAACTGGATTATCTTCCTGCTAGTCTTTGATTTTTTTATACACTTTTTCTTCGTTGTTCACAATAATGAACTTATTGGCTATCTCACACCAAATGAGCGATTCTTTAGAGCCAATGGCCAAGTAGCTATACTTGAACAAGCTCTCATGAAGTTTTTTCAAAACCCTGTTCTGCAAATTCTGGTTGAAGTAGATCATCACATTTCGGCAAAGAATCAAATCAAATTTATTAAACACATCGCCTTTCACTAAGTCAAAGTTTCGGTATGAAACCCCAGCAAACAATGTAGGATCAATAATCGCCATTCCGTCTTTTTCTTCGTAGTAATGACTTAATGTTTTCTGACCCTGAAAACGGATATAATTTTTTTCATTCAAAGCCATGTTCTTTATAGGCACTCGACCTTGCTTAGCTTTTTCTAGAATGGGCTTATCAATATCAGTAGCTATAATATTAGCTTTATGCAGTATGTCCATTTCCTTCAACATAATACACATGCTCATCACTTCTTCACCTGAAGAGCAGCCAGCATGCCAGATGTTAACCGTTTCGTGGTTTAAAAACAGGTTAGGAATAATTTGATCTCGGGCTTCTCTCCAGAATGAGGGGTCCCGAAACATTTCAGTCACATTAACTGTAACCTCCGCTAAAAACGTATTAATAAAAGAAGGATCATTTTCTAGCTTTGTAATAACCTCTTTAGCGGAGCTGAACTGAAGAATTTCAATAATTCGCTGTATTCGCCTCCGAAAAGAAGATTTGGCATAATCGGAAAAATCGTAGCCATAGCGATTTTTTACCACTTCAGTGATCTTTCGCAAATCGGCTATCTCTACCTCTATGGTCTTCTTACTTCCTGAAGACTGCTGTGGATTAAATATTACTTTTTGGCTTTGAATCATCGCTCTTACCCTGTTTTTGAATCACTTAAATAATTACTTCTCGCAGTAATCATTTCAAAAATAATTCAAAAAAAGCGTATAAAAGGAATATAGCAGATACCTCCTTCTACCAGATAGTGTAATAAATTAAAACCCTGCTTCGGAAAATAAGAAGAAGGATATTTTGTAGATAGTATTTTCTACAAAGTAAGGGAAGTACTAAAAAATAGAAGTCTTATATAGTTTGCTCGTTAACAATAAACTGGCGTTTTATAATAGTCTGCTAGGTTGGGATATATTCTATCTATCAAGAATAGCTACCTACAACTACTTCAAACCAGTTTTCTTCCTGAAAATAGTGCTGAGCTAGTTGCTGTAGTGGTTGCGCATTAATCTCATTCATCGCGCGCAGATAATCTTGGAAGTAAGCATAAGTGAGATTATGTAGATAGATGCTTTTAAACTTTTCGGCCAAGGCGAAGGGGGTATCGACCGAAGTGAGCAATCTTCCCGCCATGTAGTTTTTTACGGTATTTAGTTCAATAGTATCAATAGGCTGATCCCGCAGAATGGCGATTTCGCGGTAAATCTCGGTAAGAGCTGATTGGGTGAGCTCTTTCTTCACATCAGTACCAATTACTAAATACCCAGCTTCCTGTAGGCTGACCATGCTGGAATAAATGCCATATGTCAGCCCCTTTTCTTCGCGAATATTTTTCATTAAGCGAGAACCAAAGTATCCACCCAGTACTGTATTGAGCACTCGCATAGGAATAGCATCAGGATGATCTCGGGTAAATAGCGGTATTCCTACTCGAATAGAAGATTGTAAGCTAGTAGGCCGTTCTTCTAAATGCTTTTTTTCTTGAGAAAGATCAGCCCAGATAGCGGTTTGCTTTGTAGAATCTCGATACTCGGTCGTCAGTGTACCAATATGTTTTTCCAGTAATGTTAGTACTTCATCATCTACTTGCCCCGATACGATGACCTCCCAGTTCGCAGAAATATGATTTTGATAAAATTCTACTAAGGAAGATTGCCTTACATTAGCTACACCATCTTCCGTTAAAGTTTTTCCGTAGGGCTGATTCTCACCAAATAATACCGCTCGCATCTTTTTCGAAGCTACCGTACTCGTTTTTTCATTGCTTACCCTAATCTTCTGAATCTGAATAGCCTTCAATTTTTCTAGCTCATCATTAGGAAACGTAGCTTCGGTGAGTAATTCCGCTAGTAGAGAAAGTAGCGGATCAACGTACTTTTTCAACGTATAAATTTCAATTGAAGCGTAGTCTAGTCCTGGATTTAGCTGTAGAAAAGCTCCGTAAGAATCTATCAGGTTAGAAATAGAGTATGC
>NZ_JBARYM010000374.1:0-1720 GCF_049647865.1 Tunicatimonas sp.
ATACTGTAGTGGTCGACGGCAAGTCAGATTATAGGAGTATGAAATCTGATAATGCCTTTACCTTAGAAGCTTGTTTTCCCGAACCAAATGTTCAGCCCTCATTTTCTAGTCCTTATACTTTTTCGGATGTAAGCTTCTCAGAGCCATCAACTAATGCTAGGCAGCATCGCCAGACCGCTACTGTACGCACTTCAGAAAGTGATGGTTATTTTATTGACATTTTTCGTTCGGCTCGGTTAGATGGCCAAGACCTAAAGCACGAATACATCTTTCACGGTCAGGGATCAGCAATTCAACTCCTTGATAATCAGGATAAACCAATTACAACCTCATCAACTGATGAGTTATCATCTACGATGGGTGACCTGCCTGGCTACGATTATTTTAGCGAGAAACAAAGCGCGACTTTCGATGAGGACTTTGTTTCTCGATTTACGATGCCAGTTACTGATAATAAAGTCGTTGAGGTTAATTTATGGATGCGAGGCTTTCCGCAGCGCAAGGTTTTTTCCGTAATGGCACCTCCCTCTCGCGCACTCAATAAAACGGTAACTCCTAAAACACTGTACGAAAAGCCTCTGCCTACTCTGATCGTTCGTCAGGAGGGAGAAGCCCGCACCAGACCTTTTGTCTCCATCATAGAGGCCTACGGAAAACAGGGAGGTTCGGATATTGAACGAGTTAGTTATTTTGATGCAGAAAATACAAATCTAAGCTTCACAGGTATTGCGGTACATCGTCAGGATAATAAGCAAGATTATGTATTTAGTGATGAGAACGGAGAACAAGAAAACCGCTTCAAGCAGCATCGCTTTAAGGGCATTTACGGCCTTATTAGTTACCAAGTCAACCAAGTGAAAACCGCTTTTTTAGGAGCAGGTACACTACTGGAAAGTGATGGTTGGAAAATTGAGTCTGCTAACCTAAGGAACGCCGTTTATATAGAAATTAACGATGATCACATCCAGGCTTATGCAAAACACCCTTTTACGCTAACGTTGCCACTTCCAGAAAATAAGGAGGAAATAGCTAATTTTAATTTAGTACAGTCATCTACTCGACAGATTTTCGAGGGAAAGATTATTACTCAAGATGGGCAACACTTTGCTCGCTTCGAGTTACCGGAAATGAATAATGTCAGCTTAGCATTTGAGAAGTAGTTTTTCTTTCGATAGTATTTTGAAATATTGGTGTAGAACATACTTTCTTACCGTTTCAGTAGCTTCTGATTGATCAGTGCTTCCATGACTGACTCGCGGTAGTGGCGGCTGATGGGGATGATTTGCTTACCGATAAAAATCTGGTTGCCCTCTACGGAGGTGATTTTATCTTTCGCCACTAAATACGATTTATGGGTTCGAATAAACCGCTTGCTAGGTAGTCGTTCCTCAGTACTTTTAAGAGTAACCAACGTCATAAACTTATCCTGTTCGGTATGAATGACGACGTAGTTCTGCATCGCTTCCACGTAGCGAATATCGCGTAGAGCAATCTTCTCGTACTTCTGATCTACTTTCACAAAGAAATAATCTTCTTCGGTTTGAACTGATGGGGTAGAAGTAGTTTGGGTTACCGGGGCTGGAATAGTTACTCGCTGCTGAAGTTGGTACTGAGCTTTGGCTTTGTTAGCGGCTTGGTAAAAACGGTCAAATGTAATAGGTTTGAGCAGGTAGTCTAATACGTCGAGTTGATAACCTTCCAGCGCGTACTGCGGGTAAGC
>NZ_JBARYM010000375.1:0-4335 GCF_049647865.1 Tunicatimonas sp.
TTATTACACTACCCATAATTTATCTTTGCGTGCCTACAACGGCAAAACAGATTTTTTTGTTAAAGTAGCACCGCAAACTGTTTTTCCGTAAAATAGTTAAATATATACGTGCGGTTAATTACAACAAGAGCAATTGCTGAGCTATCTTTTAAATACAAACATCATATGATACAACCTAATCGAAACCTAATCATCTTTATTATTTCATTGGTTCTCTTAGCAGCTTGTGCTACTCCTCCGTCCGAACAATCGGCTGAAACGTCTCAAGTAGTTGGTAAAAATCCAACTAAGCAGTCATCAGAAGAGAAAACCTTAGCATCAGTGGTAGAACAGTATCTACTATTAAAAGACGCGCTGGTATCTTCTAGTCCAGAGGAGAGCAAAGCGAAAGCTACGGGCATGCTGGAAGTAATTGATGCCACCAATATGATGGGCGTACAGCAGAATACTAAGCAAATTGCTGCCGCTGCTGACTTAGAAACTCAGCGAATCTACTTTGATAGTTTGTCCGTGAATCTGTACGAGTTGCTGGAAGCCCAAGATGGAAAAAACAAAACCCTTTACAAACAGTACTGCCCAATGGCCTTCGACAACCGAGGAGCTTACTGGCTGAGTAACGCTGAGGAAATTCGTAATCCCTACTTTGGTGATCAGATGCTAAAGTGTGGTCGGGTAGAAGAGACGATTGAATACTAATAAAACAGTGATTTGCCTCTGACGAAGTGAGAAAGACTGATCCACTTCCAGATGAGAAAGAAACCATCTCTACTCCTATAAGCGTACTTATATTGTTACAAATGGTTCAAGTGTTTGATAATCAAAAACTTATCAATCGCTTGTGCCGTGTCTATAGTGGATTCCCTACCGGGACGATCCGACTGTAATCGGGCATTTCCAATTGAAATAGGGTGTACCTTAGCTAGATTGGCGTTTTTTCCAGTAGGGACGACGGGGCTTCTGACTTGTAGTAGAGGCACTGCCACCCTCGGCTACCGTGGTTCGTGGTCTTGATGATTGCTTCTGACGAAACGGCCTGTCTTCTTTTGCCGACTCAAAACCTCCATCTGTAAAAGGATGATCGGTAACTACCGGAATTTTCTGATTAATGGTTTTTTGAATATCGCGCAGGTAGGCCCGCTCTTCGGTGTCACAAAACGATAAGGCTTTTCCACTGGCTCCCGCTCGCCCAGTACGACCAATGCGGTGCACGTAAGTTTCGGGAACGTTAGGTAAATCGTAGTTAATTACGTGCGATAGCTCGTCCACATCAATGCCCCGAGCGGCAATGTCTGTTGCCACAAGTACCTTTAACTTTCCGCTTTTAAAGCTATTCAGTGCCTTTTGCCGAGCCGTCTGCGATTTATTTCCGTGAATAGCACTAGCCCGAATCCCTTCCCGGTCAAGCATCTTCACAATTTTGTTAGCTCCGTGCTTCGTACGAGAAAATACTAGTACTGATTTAATAGGCTCAGTTTGCAGTAGGTGGGTAAGTAATTTGATTTTACCTTTCTTCTCCACGAAATAGATAGACTGCTGAACTTTCTCGGCGGTAGTTTGCTCAGGTTTTACTACTACCTTTTCAGGGTTGCCTAAAATTTTACGCGATAGACTCACAATATCGGGAGGCATGGTTGCCGAAAAGAATAAAGACTGCCGTTCTTCGGGCAGTCGGGCAATAATTTTCCGAATGTCGTGAATAAAGCCCATATCCAGCATTCGGTCTGCTTCGTCTAGCACAAAGTATTCAACATCTTTGAAAGTGATGACACCCTGTCCGAGCAAATCGAGTAGGCGACCTGGGGTAGCAATTAACACATCTACGCCCTGCCGAAGTGTCTGAACCTGGCTCCCTTGTTTTACTCCACCGAAAATAACGGTGTTTCTAATGTCAACAAATTTGCTGTATGCCGTAAAATTATCAGCAATTTGAATTGCTAGTTCCCGGGTGGGAGTTACAATCAGGGCTTTGATTTTACGACGTTTTGGTGACCGTTGCTGATCAAGGTGAAGGTGGTGCAAAATAGGAACGGCAAAAGCTGCTGTTTTACCGGTACCCGTCTGAGCACAACCTAGCAAATCTTGCTTGCGCAGTAAAATAGGAATTGCTTTTTGTTGAATAGGAGTAGGATGTGTATAACCTTGAGCATCCAAGGCTTTTAGGATAGGATCCGTAATTTTTAAATCTTGAAAAGTCATATGTTTGTTTGGATTAGCAGAATGCAGAAATAATGATCTGTATTCTTAATTTTTAAGAATGAGTAGCATTTAGCTACTGAATGTGGTGATTTAACTTGGAGGCTGGCGGTAATAATAAGTAGGTGGGTAGGTAAATAAAGAGGTGTACCGAGTGTGGGTACACCTTGCGTAAGAGCAGTTAAGTATTAATAAGCTAAGTGATTAGCAGTTTTTTGGCTGGGAAAATTGGAGTGGGAAACTATTATTTCTTCACGTGAACGGCATTCATTCCTCTTGGGCCCTGCTCTAGTTCAAATGTAACGATATCTCCTTCGTCCACTTCGTCTACCAGTCCGGTAACGTGTACAAAGTATTTCTCTTGTTTGTCCGTATCTTTTATAAAGCCGTAGCCTTTATCGTGATTAAAAAATTCAACGCGGCCAGTACGAATAGGTGATTCATCCTCTTTTTCTTTAGGAGGAATGCCAATTACAATATCTTCGGCTTTTACTTTTCTTTTCTTCTCAGGATCGGGCGGGGTGTCGGTAATGTTGCCGTTTTCATCTACGTAAGCAATCATATCATCCAGACCGCCACCGGAAGAGTTTTCTTGTCGTTCTTCTTTCCGTTGTTGCTTCTCTTGCTTCTTCTTCTGACGCTTTTTTTCTTTTTCTTTCTTATTGAATGTGTCTCGCGATTTCGCCATATTTTAATGTTATTTACTTTGCAACGAACTATTTGCAAGAAACGTTTCTTTGTGAGAAAATACCTTTCGGTAAGCATTATCAGAAATTACTGAATTTATGAATAAGATCGTACTGGCTGTTGTCGGTTTAGTTAGCATAGGAATACTGGTCTATGCACTGCAAGGGGGCGAAAGTGAAGAAGATTACACCGAGCGCATTTTACAAGAGCGGGAAAATATCCGCAATTTCCTGCGTGGCTCTGACGAATCGCCCTTCGCCTCGGATAGCGTACCATTTAAAGAGCTAAATTACTACGAGCCTGACCCCGCTTACCAAGTGATTGCCCGCCTGAAACGCATTGAAGATCATAAGCTACTTACACTGCCTACCTCGGATGGAAAAGAGGAGAAATATATTCGCTACGGCTACGCCGATTTCAGACTTGACGACCAATCTCAGCGAATGCTGGTGCTCCAACCTTTTGAGCAACAGCAACCGCCCATGCTATTTGTAACTTTTGCTGATGCCACCAGCGGAGAAGAAACCTACGGCGGAGGACGCTACCTCAATGTAGAGATGCCCAGCCGCACCGGACAAAAATCGTTGAAACTGGATTTCAACTTGGCTTACAATCCTTACTGCGCCTACAATCCTACATTCAGTTGTCCATTACCCCCGCGAGAGAACGTATTGGATATTCCCATTCCGGTAGGCGAGAAAAATTTTGATTAATCTTAGTCCACAGTCGATAGTCCACAGTAACTTGCTGTACGTAGGAATAGATGTGTGTGGACTGTCACTATCGACTGCGGACTAGAAAAACGTTAAATAATGTTAAAAAGCGCGTTTACTACTGACCTGATGGAAGCGGGTTGCGATGAGGTAGGAAGAGGGTGTTTAGCCGGGCCAGTAGTAGCCGCGGCAGTTATTTTACCTAAAGAATTTGTCCACCCAATTTTAACAGACTCTAAACGGCTTTCGGCTAAGCAGCGGGAGCAACTATTGGTAGAAATTAAGGAACAAGCACTAACGTATGCCGTAGCCGAAGTGAGCAATCAACAGATTGATGAGATCAACATTCTGAACGCCTCGTTTCTTGCCATGCACCACGCCTTAGATGCTCTAACCATACGGCCTCAACTTATTTTAGTAGACGGAAACCGCTTTCAACCGTATTTTTCAGTTCCTCACCAGTGTATTATAAAGGGAGATCAGAAGTACTTTTCCATTGCCGCCGCCTCGGTTTTAGCAAAAACCTACCGGGACAATTTGATGCAGCGGTTAGCCCAACAGCATCCTCAGTACGGCTGGGAGCGAAATGTCGGATATCCTACTTCGGCTCATCGCCGAGCCATTCAGCAACACGGCATTACTACTTGGCACCGTAGAAGTTTTGCTGGGTGTAAGCAGTAGTGTTCAGGTGTTAAAGTGCTCATGAACACACGAGCACTTTAACACCTGAACACGCAAACAC
>NZ_JBARYM010000376.1:0-3364 GCF_049647865.1 Tunicatimonas sp.
GTTTTTCATCTCGCAGTACGTCAAACTGCGCTAGCTTGAGGGCAATAACAAAGGATTTTTGTTGCCCCTGCGAGCCGTAGCGTTTAATCGGAAAGTCATCAATTCGAAACTCGTAATCATCACGATGCACTCCCCGGGTGGTACGTTGGAGTACTAAATCTTTCCGGTAAGCTCTATAAAAAACCGAGCGGTATTCGCTCTCAGCAAAATGAGTGGTATACCGTATACCTACCTCCTCTTTCTTTCCGGAAAGATTGTTGTAGTGGCTACTAAAGTGGGGGATAAATGTCTCAAGGAAGTCAGCTCGCTTTTGGTACAATCGATGCCCCACATCCAGCAATTGGTCGCTGTAAGAATCCAGCAAATCTGAATCGTAGGTATTACGTTCGGCAAATTGTTTTAGCAGCGCGTTGCGTTGCCGTAGTATATGGTTGTAGCTAATAAAATCGGAGAGATAATCAGGGTGGATTTGCGACAGCAGACCATCGAAGAAGCGGCGGCGCAGTTCACCCGCTCCTCGAATCAGGTCAGTATCATCTGGCGAAATCAGCACAACCGGAAAGTGACCAATATGCTCACTTAGCTTCTCGTAATGAACCCGACTGTTTTGCACTTGTTTTTTCTGACCACGCTGCCAACTACAGCTTACGGTATAATGCTGTTCCTGCTTACAAAATACCCCTTTTGTTAATAAGTAAGGTGCCTCATGTCGTACATTCTGCTGCTCTACACTACTGAAAGCACTTTTAGTGACCGATAGGTAGTAAATAGCATCTAGCAAATTAGTCTTGCCGCTGCCGTTCTCTCCCAAAATACAGTTAATCTGTGGAGAAAAATCCAACGATAGTTCTTCATAGTTCTTATAGTTGAGCAAATGGATTTTTTCCAACCTCATGCCTTCATTGTTCGTGTTTTTGTATTAATTTGCGTGAACGTAAACAGGATAACCTTTCGCGCGTTACATTCCTGAAGCACTTTCATCTAAGCAAGTAATTATGGCAGTCAGTACCAAAGAAAAGACAGATAAAAAAACGAAAAAAGATTCTAATCAACGAGAATTTTCAAAAGAGACTTACCTGTGGTGGTACGAAACCATGTACCTAATGCGCCGCTTTGAAGAGAAAGCTGGGCAGCAGTACGGTCGTCAGAAAATTCGCGGTTTTTGCCACCTATATATCGGTCAGGAAGCTTGTGCGGCTGGCTCGGTTTCTGCCTTGCGCGAAACTGATAGCTTCATTACGGCTTACCGCGACCACGCTCATCCATTAGCACTAGGCACTGATCCTAATAAAGTGATGGCGGAGCTATTTGCCAAAGAAACGGGAGTATCAAAGGGCAAAGGAGGATCTATGCACATGTTTGACAAAGAACGTAACTTCTACGGTGGTCATGGCATTGTGGGCGGACAGATTCCACTGGGAGCCGGTATTGCTTTTGCCGAACAGTACAAAGGTACTGACAATGTTTGTATGACGATTATGGGGGACGGAGCAGTACGACAAGGGGCTTTTCACGAAACGTTAAATATGGCAATGACGATGAAGATTCCGGTGATCTTTGTCATTGAGAACAACGGCTACGCGATGGGTACATCAGTACAGCGAACCAGTAATGTGCAAGATCTATACACACTAGGTGAAGCTTACGATATGCCCTCTTTCCCAGTAGATGCTATGAATGTAGAGAACGTACATATTGCGGTTGAGGAAGCGGCTGAACGCGCTCGTAAGGGTGATGGTCCTACCTTACTAGAATTTCGCACCTATCGCTACAAAGGGCACTCTATTTCTGATCCGGCTAAGTACCGTACCAAGGAAGAACTGGAAGGCTACAAGGAGCAAGACCCCATTATACAGTGCGCTAAAGCCATGATAGAGAAGGACTATGCTACTGAAGAAGAATTGAAAGAAATTGAAAAGAAGGTGAAAGCACAAGTTGAAGAATCAATCAAATTTGCTGATGAGTCACCTTTTCCCCCGGCAGAACAAGCCCTGCAAGATGTGTACATGCAGGAAGACTATCCGTTTATTCTGGATTAAGAATTATTTTAATGAAATAACTAAGAGAGTCCTACGGGACTCTTTTTTCGTTAATAAAATTAGGTTGTGTGACCTCACACGTTTTAATAGTAGGTTGCGTAGAATCTCTACCTATCATTGTTAGATTTCATCTACCGATTATATAGTGTAATATCGATGGTTGATGAAACGTAATAGATAGATTTTCTGTTTACCGAAAAATTATTCTAACTTTGCAGCCCAAAATCACGAATTATGGCCAATAGAGTTCGAGGCTCTCGTAGCAAGAAAGACGTACAACAAAATTTAAGTGCAACTGAGGAGTTGCTGGAAACTCCAGAGGCACTGCAGGATAAGTTTGTTGACACCGAAGAATATATTAAACAACATTCTACAGTATTCATTATTGGGGCAGCTATTCTTGTGTTAGCGGTAGCAGGTTACTTCGGTTATCAGTACTATCAGACTAACCAAAACCAGTCAGCCCAGGAAGAGATGTTCCAGGCGATTTACTACTTTGAGTCAGATAGTTTGAATATGGCGCTGAATGGCGATGGTAACAACTACGGATTTCTGGAAATTATAGATGAGTTTGGGGGAACGGATGCTTCCAATCTAGCTCACTATTATGCCGGGGTTATTGAGCTAAGGCAGGGTAATTATGAGTCGGCTATTGAATATTTAGATGATTTCAGTGCTTCCGACTTACTCGTGCAAGCCCAGGCTTACGCCTTGGTGGGTGATGCCTACATGGAATTGGGTGAGTATCAGCAAGCAGCCGGAGAGTACCAAGAAGCCGCTGACTACAATACGAATCGATTTTTCTCTCCTCAGTATCTGACGAAAGCTGCTATGGCTTACGAAGCAGCAGGTAACTACGCTCAGGCAGCAGATCGCTACCAACGAATTATTGATGAGTTTCCGGAAGCATACGAGTACCAAGAGGCCCAGAAGCAACACGCTCGTTTAGCCCGGCTGTCTTCAAATTAACGCCGGCGTGAATTAAAACTTTTGATAATAAGTGAGGATAAGGCCAATATAGTCTTGTCCTTTTTACTTTGTCCTATATGGCTACCGCAAACCAAAACCTAAGCGAGCACGATGACTCGCACTTACCTGATATTTCCCAACGATGTTTTTCTATTGTTACCGCCGAATGGAATCATGAGATTACTCAGCCCTTGCTAGATGGAACCATTGCCACTTTGTTAAAATACGGAGCAAAAGAGAAGAACATCCGTACCAAATGGGTCCCCGGTAGCTTCGAACTATCTTTAGGAGCTCAGTGGGAAGCCGCTCGTCCCAAAGTTGATACAGTAATTTGCCTAGGATGCGTCGTTCAGGGG
>NZ_JBARYM010000377.1:0-4567 GCF_049647865.1 Tunicatimonas sp.
TACCTATTCTCAATGTAAAGAAGCGAGAGAATCGTTTGGGTGGGTCGGCCAATGTTGCGCTCAATATACAGTCGTTTGGCGCTACTCCCATACTGTGTTCCGTCATTGGCGAGGACGCGCCCGGTAAGGTTTTTTCCCAACTGCTGGCAGAAAGTAATATATCTACTAGTGGTGTTGTACGTAGCCAATCTCGCCCAACTACCGTGAAAGAGCGAATTCTTGGAGGGGGACAACAAATGCTACGGATTGATGCCGAGCATAATCAAATATTATCAGCCTCTGAACAGGAAATGCTGCAGGAGGCTATCCAGCCACTATTGCCTCAGGCTGATGTAATTATCTTTCAGGATTATGACAAGGGGGTACTGAGCAAATCGCTAATTCAATGGGTTCAGCAACAGGCTGATCAGCATAATATTCCTACTGCCGTTGATCCAAAGCGGCGCAACTTTTTGCACTACAGTAACGCTACCTTGTTCAAACCGAACCTAAAGGAATTGAAAGAAGGCTTGCTTCAGGAAGCGATTGCCCTACATCAGGAGGATTACGAATTACAACCTACTATACAAGAAGCTTCGGCAGTGTTACGACAGCGATTGCAGCATCAGATTACGTTAATCACCCTATCGGAAAAAGGGGTGTTTGTAGATGATGCCCAAGAGTCCACTTTTATTCCCGCCCACATTCGGGAGATTTCAGATGTATCGGGCGCGGGCGATACAGTAATTAGTATTGCTGCTTTGTGTTTAGCATTGCAGCTACCCAGCCCACTCATGGCTTCGCTGGCTAATTTGGGGGGAGGTATTGTTTGTGAATATACGGGAGTAGTTCCTATTGAAGCCTCACGTTTGTTACAGGAAGCAACCGAACATCTTACGATGTGATGCCACATAACCCTGTCTCTAACCTTCCCGTCCGCTACCGTAAGCACCTACTGAACGTAAACTCTGTAATTGTACAGGTTGCTGCAGTTTTTGGGATAGGTTTAATTTTCTATATCTACGGCTTCAACCATACCGATTCAATCCAAAGTCGGCTGTTCCGGGGTTCCATCGCGGTTCTGATTGTATTTGTTGTCGGTTACTTAATCCGTTGGGTTCTCTCTCAGGAACCTCATTCTTTTACAATCAACACCCGATGGGAAATCATTGTACTTATTCTGGCGGTGCTAAGTATATTTCTGGGCTTATTCCGAGACAGCCTTTTTCCCCTCGTATTCCCTATTTTCAACCCAGCGCAGATCCAATTATATTCAGAACTACTGGTGAGTATATCGCTACTACTACTAGTATTTTTTGAAAGCTCGCGAGCTTTATTCCGGATAGCTGAAGTGAAGATTCGTCCGGCGGCCGCGTTTATTATCAGTTTTTTACTACTCATTGCTATTGGAACGGGATTACTCATGCTGCCTGCTATGACTACCCTACCCGATGGGCTATCAGCAATTGATGCGCTGTTTATGGCGGCTAGTGCTAGTTGTGTTACTGGGTTATCGGTGATAAATACTGCTACCGATTTAACCTTTCGGGGGCAAGTAGTAATTTTAGTTTTGTTTCAAATAGGTGGCTTGGGGATACTAGCCTTTGCTACCTTTTTTACTTCGTTACTAAACGCCGAAATAGGAATTCGCCAAGCCAAAATGATTCCGGATTATCTGGATGGCCAAACGCTGGGGTACGCTCGTCCGCTACTGCAACGAATTATTCTTCTCACCATTTCAATTGAAGCGGGGACGTTTCTGGCGATGATGTATCTGTGGGGAGACTACCCCTTTCGGGACTGGGGAGAGCGAGTGTTTTTTTCTATTTTCCATGCCGTTTCGGCGTTCTGTAATGCCGGGTTTACCCTCTTTAGCAGCAGCTACTACGAACCAACCATTCGCCAGATGTACGTACTCCACGCCGTTACCGCGATAGCTATCGTACTAGGTTCACTAGGATTTGGCCCGCTGAATAACATCTTTTCTCCCCAGCAATTACGACAGCGCTTGGAGAAGCCCTGGATTGACTGGCGCCTCAGCACCAAAATAGCGGTCAATACTACTCTACTCCTTCTGGTGGTAGGGGCTGCTGGCTTCTACTGGCTAGAAAGATCCAACACTCTGGCCGAAATGAACCTTACTGAGTCGCTAATCAGCAGTTTTTTTCAGTCGGCGACCGCCCGCACCGCCGGGTTCAATACGGTAGACATCAGTCAGATTACGGTTCCGGCGATGGTGCTGCTCATGTTTTTGATGTTTGTCGGTGGCTCTTCGGGTTCGACCGCCGGGGGGATCAAAACCTCTACGTTCTTCTTGCTGGTGGCTTCGGTGGTTTCTACCAGCCGGGGAAGTTCCCAGATAGAAATCGGTAACCGGCACATTTCCAGCGAGGTGGTATTCAAGGCCCTCTCTATTTTTTTCTACGGCATTGCTATCAACCTGATCGGGGTATTTATCCTAAGCATCAGCGAGCCTCAATTACCCCTCATGGATATTACTTTTGAGCAGGTTTCCGCGTTCGGAACGGTAGGATTGAGCCGGGGTATAACCGCTTCACTATCAGACGTAGGCAAAGTTGTGATTATCATTACCATGTTCTTAGGCCGGGTAGGCACACTGACCTTTGCTATTGCGCTGAGCACGCGGGCCATCTCTCAAAACTATAAGTTACCCGAAGAAGAACTAATGGTGGGCTAATTCGTTGATACTGGTACAGGATTTGCAATTAATTTTTTAAACTCTTTAGCTTCTTTGAACCAGTATATTTCTAACAAACCCATCCGCCAAATGCGGCAGATTTTTAGCCGAGGGGCAACGCCTCGCGAGCTTTCGTTAGCTATTGCGTTATCGGTTCCGATGGGGATTGTGCCTATGTTTGGGTTCGTTACTCCGTTAGCAACAGTCATCGCGGTGCGCTGGAAGCTAAATGTCCCCTTAGTACTAGCTCTTCTTTATTTAGCATTGCCCTTACAACTGTTACTCTTTGTGCCTTTTCTTCGCATGGGCGAGTTACTGTTTCAACTACCACCATTACCGTTCTCACCTACGGAGATTATGACGCTGTTAGAAACCACAGGTTGGGGACTTTTTCAACAGATTTGGAAAACGAACTTAGCTGGTATTGCCGCTTGGCTACTTATAGCAATTCCGTTAGGAGCTTTATTATATTATATCAGTCTAGTCATCTCTCGTCGCTTTTTAGCGAATACCTAGATCAGTTATCTCTCGCTGTTGGATAAATAACTTCTTCCGTTAGTACATCCGTCATCCGAATTAGTTTGATCTGATCGTCGAAATCAGCGTGAAAAGCAAAAGTACGGTTCTGAAGAATATACTGGTAGATGAACCAATCTGTTTTAGGCGTTGGCACACTCGGCATTTCTTCCAAGGAAATCCACCGCAGCTCCCCTTCATTACAATCTGGCGGTGGCACCCGCTCAATATCGGCTACGTACACAAAGTTAATCCAGTTGTATTTTGTGGGAGAGCTTTCTACTAGTGTGCCGCAGTACTTCATGGTCGGAACTTCGATACCAGTTTCTTCTCTGGTCTCCCGAATGGCGGCTGGCAATGGACTCTCGTAAGGATCTAATTTACCGCCTACCGGAGTATAAAGATTTCGATTAGGTTCTTTGAGTCGCTTAAGTAGCAGTAGTTCCTGCTGATGTTTGAGGACACAAAGCACTGCTGCTTTTTTAAGCCCCTCCGGTACTGATGCCATATTACGTTTGATTAAGTAGTTCCTGAAACCGTTCCAGATGCTGCCCTACGTGAAACCCATCCATCAGCGCGTGGTGCACGTGTACCGAAACTGGCATCATTCTCTTACCATTAGCTTCGGTCATTTTACCAAACGAAATTTTTGGTATGCTATCGGCGTGACTGAAGCTACGAGCGTGCGATACCGAGGTAAACTTAATCCAGGGTAGGGAAGAATAGTGAATAACGCTTTCAGCAGCCGTAGCAGGTACTAAACCCGTAGTACCCCGAACCCGATCAATTTCAGCCTGAGCACCTTGCTCAAACTCCTGAAAATCTTCCGCGTAGGGAATATAGCTAAAGCCGAAGCTTCCATTCTCCCGGTTAATGGTAGCCGAAGCGCCTACTTGTTCATGAACAACAACATCGTCGCCTACAATCCGATAGCGGAACGGCGCGGTTTGATTGACAGCCACAATCGATTGGTGTAGATAATATAGGAAAAAGGATGTGCCCAACTCTTTAGTCCGGCGGTAAGCGACCGTACAATCTACTTCCACACAGACCCCAAAGAAGGGTTCTTCAAAATTACGAAAGAAGGCAAAATGATCTCTTCGTTCCCAAGTAGCTAGGTTAAGTTTATGGGGCATATCAAGCTAGTTAGAAGTGGGTAAGGGAAAATTGAAAATGGTTTAGCAACAAACTAAAAGAGATTTATGGGTTGACTACTATGCCTAATTTATAGTAGTGTCAGTTTTGGCCTTACCAATATTTCGCTCCCATCATTAGTGTTAGTGCGATTCCGGCCACTGCCGACGAAACTACTAGCTTCCAGTCGCGACGAGCTACACCTATAATACTTACAAAAACTGAGGCGGTCACTAACAC
>NZ_JBARYM010000378.1:0-3992 GCF_049647865.1 Tunicatimonas sp.
CCTGAGTTAACCTCTGCTGATAGTTTCCTTGAATAGTTACTGCGGGTTCATCGGCTAATGCCTGTTGGTAAAGCAAGAATAATTCATCACGGTTAGTCGGGTTTTCCCGTTGCGGATCGGGTTCCCAAGGAATATCGGGTGTACAAAGTAAATATAAATCTAGTGGTCGCCGCTCAATCTGCTTTAAAATCCAGGGATGGCAACGCCTGTAACGATATTCACTCCATATCTTAATTACCATCAGGCTGGTATCGCAGATCAGCAAATCAGGTTTACCTTTCGCTGCTTCGTCTTCCCGCTTGATTTGCCCTTTGGCAATTTTTAGCAGATCTTCTTCCTGGTAAGGCCGGTTCAACTTATTAAGGTAGTCGCGAGCGTATTCGGGCACCCAAACCACCTGATAATACCCGGCTAACGCTTGGGCCAAGGTACTTTTTCCGCTGGACTCAGGCCCAGTAGTTATAATTTTAATCACCGTAAACTTTTAAGTGCGCTTTATTGCTTCTATTTGCTAACGGGTTAGGCTAGTAAATTGGATAATTTTATCAATTGGCTCATTAGCTTCTAGCATAATGCGAGCAATCTCCAACTTACCTTCCTCACGCCCCTCTTCAAAAGCGGTATCCAGGGAATTCTTCATATCCCTATAATACTTCAAGCTATCCTCGTAAGAACGGATTTGGGCGGGGGTGAACTTAGCAATCTCAGCAACCTCAAATAGCTTCTCAAAAACCCTTTCCCGAAGTTTATCGGGTACTCTATCCAGACGGTTCAAGTTACGCAGCACATAGAGCCATTTGTCGAATCGGGTCTTTAGTTCATCTACTGTCTTATTAAACTTAGGCATTTCTAAGTAAATGAACGTCAACTTATCATAAAATACCTGATAGGTTTCGGTATCAGTTAGTTTTACATCGTAACGATATTTTGATGGCTCATTTACATCCTCATCAAACACAAAATCCAAAATAGCAACGGTATACACAGCTTTTAGTTCGTAGTTCCAGTCCGCTCGTTTAGCTTGCTCGCGAATAGGGAACGTAGAGTAGTAAACTGTCCGATCTTTGAAAAAATTCTGCTTCGTTTTTTGTAGCTCTACTATAAATTTTTCTCCTCGCTCATTCTCACAGTACAAATCAAAAATAGCCTTTCTATCAATATCCCCACTGCCTAGGTGTTCATTCTTCAGATAAGTTAAATCCTTAATCTCACCCTGTTCTTCCTTTAATAACTCATTCAGAAAATCTAATAGTAGATCCTTATTAGGCTCTTCTCCGAACAGCTTTTTAAAACCATAATCGGTAAAAGGGTTTATATATCTTTCAATAAATTCAGCCATACGTTTCAATGTTTGTTTAGAGTACGGATTTTCTTTATGGTCTGTTTTTACTGATACTTGCTGATCAGCCCGAAACGTCCACTTTTAAGGAACGCTGCCAGTTGCGGTATCCATAAGCCGCTAACCCCAGGTACAAAAAGTACAGAAGAGCCAATAGATACAGTTCTTTCACCACGTAAATACCGACAAATACCGCGTCAACTACAATCCATAGCACCCAATTCTCTAGCTTTTTTCTCGCTAGCATGTACGTGCCAACTAAGCTGAAAGCCGTACCAAAAGCGTCCCAGTAGGGTAAATCAGCATCTGTATTCTGCCGAAAGAAGTAACCAATTCCGATAGTTCCAATCATACCCGCTATTAACAGAGTCAACAATGTTGGAAAAGCAGTAACGCTAATGGTTAACCTGGATTGATTATCTCCACCATAAATCCATTCGTACCAGCCATAAAACCCTAGAATTATATAAACGCCATTTAGCCCCACACTAGCGTAAAGCTGCGCTTGGTAGGCAATAAAGCCTAGCAATACTGCACCAACAATGCTAGTCGGCCACCCCCAGACTATCTCGCGGGCGTTGAGGTAGATAGGAATCACCCCGAAGATTACCGCGAGAAATTCAACCCAATTCCATTCCATACTGCAAGCTTACACAAGAATCTATTGGAAGGCAACCTACTACAGATCGTCAATTCGATTATTAAAAATGAATCAAATTGGTTAGTATTGACTAACAACCTAACTACGCTATGACCAGATTTCTCTCCTTTCTCCTCAACGGACTATTTTCCACTCTACTTATCTTTTCTTGCTCTAGTCCATCTGAAACCTCGCAAGATTCGTCGCAAGAACAAGCAGCTCGCTCAGCAGATATTATCATTTACGGAGGTACCTCCGCCGCTGTAACGGCAGCAGTGCAAGCGGCTAAGATGGATAAGTCCGTGATTATGGTTTCGCCCGACAAGCATTTGGGCGGATTGACCGCCGGGGGGTTGGGCTGGACCGATACGGGTGATAAATCCGTAATTGGCGGATTGGCTCGCGACTTCTATCATCGAGTGTACCAACATTATAACCAAGATTCAGCCTGGCAGTGGCAACAACAGTCGGAATACGGCAACCGAGGACAGGGCAACCCGGCGATGGACGGCGAAGCACGAACCATGTGGATTTTTGAACCCCACGTAGCCGAACGAGTTTTTGAAGACTTAATTGAAGAACACAACATTACCGTCTACCGCGATGTCTGGCTGAACCGCGAAAGTGGCGTAACGGTGGAAGATGGAAAAATTACTGCCATTGAAACGCTAAATGGGCAACGCTACGAAGGGAAAATGTTTATTGATGCTACCTACGAGGGCGACCTGATGGCAACCGCTGGAGTGAGCTACCACGTAGGCCGGGAGGCAAAAAGTATGTACAATGAAGAATGGAATGGGGTGCAAACCGGAGTGCTGCACCATCGGCATTGGTTTGCCTCAGACATTAGCCCTTATGTTGTCCCGGGCGATTCCACTAGTGGATTGCTACCCCTGGTTTCGGCTGAAGACCCGGGCGAGTATGGTTCAGGTGATGACAAGATTCAGGCCTACTGCTTCCGCATGTGCCTATCTAATCATCCCGACAATCGGGTGGCTTTTCCTAAACCAGATAACTACGATCCTAATCAGTACGCATTACTGGCTCGAGTATTTGACAGTGGCTGGCGCGAAACGTTTAACAAGTTTGATCCCATCCCTAATCGCAAGACCGACACCAACAACCACGGCCCGGTGAGCACCGATAATATTGGTAAAAACTACGACTACCCCGAAGGTAGCTACGAACGCCGTGAGGAAATTATTAAGCAGCATGAAGACTACCAGAAAGGGTTAATGTATTTCATCGCTAACGATCCGCAGGTGCCGGAAGAAGTGCGGGAAGATATGAGCCAATGGGGGTTGGCCGCCGATGAGTTTACCGATAATGGAAACTGGCCCCACCAAATTTACGTGCGTGAAGCCCGCCGCATGATTGGCCCCTTTGTGATGACCGAGCAGGAGGTACTGGGCAAACGCGAAGTGCCTAAACCCGTGGGTATGGGTTCCTACGCGATGGATTCGCACAATATTCAACGCTATATCAAACCCGACGGCTACGTACAAAACGAAGGCGACATCGGTGTAAAACCCGATCGGCCGTACAGTATTTCCTACGATGCGCTCACCCCCAAACAAGAAGAGTGCGAAAACCTACTCGTTCCGGTCTGTGTCTCCAGCTCCCACATCGCCTTCGGCTCCATCCGCATGGAACCCGTCTTTATGATCCTCGGCCAAAGTGCCGCCACCGGAGCCGTTATAGCTATTGATAATAATATTCCCGTACAAGCAGTAGATTACGCACAGTTGGAAGCGAAACTTATTGAAGATGGGCAGGTGTTGACGCAATAAGCCAACAGTTGAAGAAAAAGCTAAAAATATCACTCGAGGCAAACGGAATTCACTCTTTTAATAGAGGTCTAAACACTTTCTCAGATTATGAACAAGGTGATAAGAAGGATGATTTTTTACTGAAAGAATCAATAATGTTTCTTCATCATGGTATAGAGTTATTGATGAAACAAATGTTGGTTAATACTGCTGATGAGTCTTTAATATTCTCAGACATTAGCAG
>NZ_JBARYM010000379.1:0-2749 GCF_049647865.1 Tunicatimonas sp.
CGTATACCTCCCTCGGTCAGTTCAACATCACGCTCACTGTATCTAATGAAGAATGCGAGCAGCAGCACGAAGAGCTCGTGGTAGTTGATATTGATTCTAATTTACCGTTTATTGATTTTAGTGCTGAAAATAACATTGGGTGTGGTCCGCTGGAAGTTACTTTCAATAACCTATCTAACTTCGTAGATCCGGCTACCTATCAGTGGAATTTTGGCGACGGAACCTCAGCGATGGGTGTAGAGCATCCAGTTCACCTGTATGATAAGGCTGGAAAGTATTCAGTAAAACTTGAAGCTACCTCCATTTATGGCGAGCAGCAGTCGCTATTAAAAGAGTTTTTTGTTGAAGTGTACGCTCAACCACGAGCGAGTTTCACAGCAGGTCCGCCAGTAGTATATCTACCCGAGAGGCCAATTGGAACTATAAATCAGAGTATTGGAGCTACCGTGTATGAATGGCACTTCGGCGATGGTTCTGTCTCTAACGAATTTGAGCCGACTCACACGTATACCGAAGAAGGGGTCTATGACATAATGTTAATTGCTTCTAACGAGCAGGGTTGTTCGGATACGCTCTTGATAGAAAGAATGGTAAGCGCAAAGCAAGCAGAAGCCACTAAGCCTAGAGTTCCTAACTCCTTTACTCCTAATCCTCTTGCTCCTAATGGTGGACACTACCAGTACGGAGACGTGAGTAATGACATATTTATTCCTGTCATCGAAGGGGTAACCGAAATGTCTATGACGATTTACAATCGCTGGGGTAACGTTATGTTTACAAGTCAAAATAAGAACGTAGGTTGGGACGGTTACTATCAAGGTAAACTTTGCCCAGCCGATGTGTACTACTATAAAATAGAAATGAAATTCTCCAATGGCGAAAGAAGAACAGAACACGGCGATGTTACGCTAATCCGGTAGCTGTTGCAAATGCATAATTGTAAGTAGTATAAACGATAGATCAGCGTAGTAACTTGGTCACATTATAAGTGCTTGATGTTTAGCGCCTTGCCCTTTGGTTGGGTGGGCTCTTACACTTATTTATAAACAAGTGCTGAGATATTGGCAGGCGAAGCAGAAAATTCAATTGGTACCAGCTGAATCATACGGTATCTTTTCTAGTACGTGGGTGACGGCATTTAAGCGGGCTTGAGCCTTCTGGTTAGCATCGACAATTATCCAGGGAGCGTGATCGGTATTGGTTATCTCAAACATGCGCTCCTTGTACTTGCTGTACTCGTCCCACAACTCCTGAGCTTTTCTATCTACCGCGGTCATTTTCCACCGCTTCATTGGACTGTTCCGTATGTCCTTAAACCGTCTGGCTTGTTCGGCTTTGGTGATGGAAAAATAAAATTTGATAAGGTGCGTATCTGACTGGATCAGCATTTTTTCAAAGTCATTCACCTGCGACATGAAAATTTGGTATTCCTGATCGGTGCAAAAACCATTTACAGGTTCTACAATGGCTCGGTTATACCAACTCCGATCAAAAAAGACAATCTCGCCGGGCTTGGGCAACTGGATAATATAACGCTGAAAAAACCACTGTTTCCGCTCGTCGTCGGTAGGAATATTTAGCGCTACTATTCTAAAGTGCCGAGGATTGATGTATTCGGTAATTCTCCGGATTGCCCCGCCCTTTCCGGCCGCATCTCTTCCTTCAAAGATGATTACTACCTTTTTGTCGTTTTCTATCACCCAGTTTTGCAGCTTAATTAGTTCTTCTTGTTTCTTTTTAAGCTCCACCCGGTAGGCAGCTTCCTCCAGCGATTTATTTAGGTCAATTTTTTTACTTCGGAATAGCGAATACAATCCCTCTTTAGAGTTTAAGAGAGCTAATTCTTCTTCATTCAATATTAGTTTGCTCATGCGTTTATAGTTGCTTATATATCAATTTGAAAGGCACTGCGATGGTACCGCATAATAACATTGGGATCGGGAAATAGGGGAATCTTTGAATCTCCTTTTCCTTTATAATCAAACTGGGATAGCAAGTAGCGCATGCTTTCCAACCGGGCTCTTTTTTTACTGTTGGTCTTCACAATAATCCACGGGCTATAAGTGGTATGGGTTTTACTAAACATCTGTTCTTTATAGTGGGTGTAATCGTCCCACAGTTCCTGCCCCTTTATATCCACCGGACTAAATTTCCAGCGCTTCAAGGGGTTACTCATACGGTCATCAAACCGTTTCTTTTGTTCATCTTTGGTGATAGAGAACCAGAATTTGATAATTTTCAGATTGTCTTCGTAGAGTAGGTGTTCAAATTCTGGCACCTGTTCCATAAATTTACTGTACTGTTCTTTATTACAGAAGCCCATCACCGGCTCTACTACCGCCCGATTGTACCAACTTCGGTCAAAAAAGACAATCTCGCCCGCATTAGGTAGCACTTTGATGTATCGTCGAAAGTACCACTGACCGGCTTCCACCTCGGTAGGTTTAGTTAGAGCCACTACCCGGGAGGTACGAGGATTGAGGTGCTCCTTGAACCGTTTAATAGAGCCCCCCTTACCGGCCGCATCTCTTCCTTCAAAAATAACTGCTACCCGCATTTTTTGCTGGGCAATCCACTTTTGAAGGTCCACAATTTCGGCTTGCAGTTTCGCCAATTCGGCTTCGTAGCGTAATTTTTTTAAAGTTTTATTGACCGGAATACCTTCCTTTTTGGCAATAGTAATAAGGTCGTCTCGAGTTTTGGTCTCTAATAAGTGCTCAGCTTTAAATTTCATAGGTTCGTTTTACGG
>NZ_JBARYM010000380.1:0-2112 GCF_049647865.1 Tunicatimonas sp.
GAATTGGATGCCCCAAGCTCTTGCGGCGGGCTTGAAAAAATTTGCGCACGTTATTTCTCCTGATGTATTTGGGGCTCTTTCTGCAGAAGAGTTAGTAACTAAAGTGAGCGGATTTGAGATGCGCACCTTTGAGAGTGAGAAAGAAGCTAAGGCTTGGTTAAAATCCTAAAAAGTGAATAGGCATAATCTATGGAAGGCGCAGTTAGCGCCTTTTTTCGTTTATATGCAGTGATTTTGACAACAGATGATGAAGAGGAACGCAAATCACTTTTTCATCTTCACAGAAATAGATAACTTATGCTTTGGAGCATAACGATCTTATGAAAAAACAACCTACCCGCCATTCAGTAAATGCTTTGAGTGGAACCCACGTCTGTCAGTTACTGGTCACGCTTACCCTTCTCTACTCGATAAGCAGTTGCACCAGTTCACAAACGGAAACTGATCGATCAATTACGGTGGATTCAACCACGCACCTTAAAGCCGAGCAAACGGATAAAACTATCTCGATCTACGCAGAGGGTACAGATGAACCTATCCTGGTTCAAAACGCTCAGCCTGATTTCCGCCCCTACCTTCATCCTATTGTTGCCCCCGACGGCACAGGAGAACTTACCGAATACAGTCCGGGGCACCATAAGCATCAAACGGGATTGTATTGGGGCTTTACCCGGGTGAATGGTCGCGACTATTTCCACCATCCCGAAGGTGACTACTGGCAAAAGGTGTCGTCTTCTGTCGTGCAGCCCGAAGGAGAAACGATAGAGTGGCAAACTGTTTATAATCTACTAGATTCAGCCGGTACTCCGGTGCTCACCGAAACCCAGAATTGGACTATGCGCCTTGATTCCGGAAGATCTATCTTGGAGCTGGGATGGCGAGGGCAAGCCGAGACCGATGGTACCATTGGGAAATACGACTACGGCGGGCTGTTCCTCCGAATGCCCTGGCACGAAGATATACCGGGTCAGGTAGTGAACGCGGCCCGCCAACGCAATGAGAAAGCCGAAGGTCAGCGAGCTATGTGGGTGGATGTGGGTATGCAAGTGGAAGGTCGCGAAGATCTTGCTCATATCGCCATCTTTGACCATCCCGACAATGCTGGATTCCCTCAGCCCTGGCGGGTAGATAGCCAACTAGGTATCGGCCCGGTAAGAGCCCGAATGGGTGACTGGACCATTGCCGAAGGAGAAACCGAAGTGATTCGTCACCGATTGGTTGTTTACACCGGTGAGCTAAATGACGTAGCCATGAAAGCAGCCTGGGAAGATTACACCGGCGCAGGAGCCATGTATTCCACGGCTGCTCTCTGGAAAATCGCCCAGCAGGAAGCTCGCGAAGCAAAGTTCTTGACCCCCGAAGCTGCCGTCGAATCCATGACCGTCATGGACGGTTATCAGGTAAACGCTTGGGCGGCCGAACCGATGCTTACCCAACCAATGGCCTTTTGCTGGGACGATCGTGGCCGCCTGTGGGTAGCTGAAAACCTGGACTACGAATCGCGGGGGCATGGTTTTTCTAACGATGGTAACAGCCGTATTCTGATTCTGGAAGATACTGATCAAGATGGAGAAGCGGATAGCCGGAAAGTTTTTCTGGAGGGTATCCCTTTCCCCGCCGCCATTGCGGTAGGCATGGGTGGATTATTTTTGGGGGCGCCACCCAATTTGCTGTTCGTACCCGACCGCAACGGCGACGATAAAGCGGACGAAGATGATATCGAAATCCGGCTGACCGGCTGGGGAATTCGCGATCGGCACGAGACACTGAATAGCTTACACTGGGGCCCGGACGGATGGCTCTACGGTTGCCAGGGTTTCGCTACGCCTTCTAAAGTGGGCAAACCGGATAAAGATGCCCGTATCTATCGCGCCAACGAACCTTTCCCAGAGGATATTCTGGAGGGGGATGGAGTGGATTTCAACGGCGGCGTCTGGCGTTACCATCCTACCAAAGAGCGATTTGAGGTGGTGGCTCACGGCTTCAGCAATCCCTGGGGCATTGACTACGATGCTAAAGGTCAGCTATTTATCAGTGCCTGCGTGATTCCGCATATGTGGCACGTGAGTCCGGGGGGTATTTACCACCGGCAGGGCGGGCAGCACTATAATC
>NZ_JBARYM010000381.1:0-2465 GCF_049647865.1 Tunicatimonas sp.
GCCCCGTACTGAGATATGATTCGCCTGATCATTTACTCCCACCACCCCCGGAAAAGACGTAGCCAGCCGACTGGGGTCAAAAAAGGTAGCCGCAAAGCGACGGGTTTCTTCTACCGTAAAGCTCTGACTACTGAGGGGAGCGATCATCATCGGTGGCAGCAATTGTTCATCTTGCACGACTACCTCGTCCAAGCTTTGAGCAGTTGGCGAAAGGGTTATTTCTAATACAGTTTCTTTCCCCGACTGCACTAGCAATTCTGGAATCCGGAAAGTTTTGTACCCAACGAAGCTAGCCTCTAGTACGTAGCGCCCGATAGGCACATTCTGAATCACAAAATTTCCCTGTTCATTGGTACTGCTTCCCAAGTCTGCCCCCTTCAAATACACTGTTGCGCCTACTAATGGCTGAAGGGTTGCTTCTTCGACTACGGTTCCCCGCACAGTTTGGGTTAAGTCTTGGGAGTAAGCAGGAAGCACTAATATCCCGCACATTCCTAATATAATAGCTAGCTTCATCGTCATTTTCACTTTGTCTAGATACGCCCTTTTTCTATCAAATCTTCACAATAATATTTCGGCGGTACATGATCCAGATGGGAATGAAGCACAGCAGCAAATAAAGTATCGCCCAAACGAAAGAAGCCATCTCGGGCACTAAGCCTAAACTAACTAATCCCTGAAAACTACTTCCCCGCAGTGTTTTCTCAGCTTCGTTAATTGAAATATGAAAGGCATCAATCAGGGTGCCGTGCAGTACGTAAGCCGTAATGGCGTTCATGCCGAAAGCAACGAAGAAGGGTGTCCAACTACGGTAGTGCTTGACGTCAATAAACCAGTACAGCGTACCCAACAGAAGCAAGGCCATGCCGGAGGACACCAGCACGTAGGAGCTACTCCACAGATTTTTATTAACCGGAAAACTCTGATGCCATAGATAGCCCACGAGACAGGCTAGAACTCCCGCGACCATCATACCAATAATTTTCTGTTCAACCGATTTAGACGAACGCAGCCAGTAACCGGTAAGCACCCCCGTAAAACCAGTAACGATGGCTGGGAAGGTACTCAAAAAGCCTTCGGGGTCCCAGGTGACGCGGTACATCCGGCCGGGTACGAGCAGTTCATCCAGCCAAGCAGCCAAGTTGGTTCCGGGTTCCAGATTGGCCGGGCCTACCCCCGGCACTGGAATTAATATCATTGCTAACCAGTAGGCAACCAATGTGATCCCGCTCAACCAGGCAACCCCTCGCCAAGATAGTTTCAGGAATAGCAAGCTGCACACCAAGTAAACCACTGCAATGCGAGGTAGTACTCCTACGTAGCGTAGGTTCTCAAAATCGAAGGCGGGGAACAGTGCCAGGAATAAACCAAGTGCATAAATAATGAAAAAACGCTTCACAATTTTGGTCACTACACCCGCCAGTGGAACTCCACTCGCTACCCGCCTCCCTAAAGCCAGCGTGATAGAGATGCCTACCATAAATAAGAAGAATGGGAATACCAGGTCGGTAGGAGTCAATCCGTGCCACTCGGCGTGCTGCAAGGGCGGATATACGTAACTCCAGGAACCCGGAGTATTGACTACAATCATTCCAATGATGGTGATGCCCCGCAACACATCCAGCGAAAGTAGCCGCTGCTTGGTAGGTTTTGAATCTTTAAGATGCGTGGGGGAGGAAGCGGTAGCAGTAGTTTCGGCCATAAAATGAATAATAGAATGAGTGAGTGGGTGAATGATCGAATAGATAGTTGTAATGACTGGGAAACACTGACGATAGGTAAGCAAAGTTAGCAATTAAATTATTGAACTGCATGACAACTATTATTCAGTCCCCTTTTCATTCAATCATTCATTCCATCATTCGCTCATTCTATCATTAACTGAACCGGTTGTACCATTGCGCCATTAGTGGCTACGTCCCAAGCGGCGAAGCGCACCCACTTTTTACCGCTGGCATCAAAGGGAATTTCAAACCGCTTTTTACTGAAAGGTGGCAGATCTGTCGTGGAGATAATTTGCCGATCGGTGGTTTCACCGTTGCCCCAGACCACTTCTACCATCTCTAGGGGGAAAGTCCATTCCACTTCCGCCACAATAGTTCGTTCTTTTCCTTCTCCTTGAACTTCGTAATGCGGAATCAGCACCTCACCAGAGGTCACAAAATAATTGCCCTGCTTTAACGTGTTGACGATTGAGCTCATATCGTCTACCGAAGGTACCGAATCCAGTTTCAGATAGTTGACTGGCGACATGCCGTAGCTATCATCGTAGGGTGGTTTGCCCCGGTGACCTAGGTCTGAGCGGGATTCGGAAATGCCCAGAGCAAACTTGGGCGGCAGATCGTGAGCGGCCATCCAATTATTAGCTTCGTCCCAGAGGGTTTGAAAACGGTACTCACCCAATCGGGTTTCCGAAGCATCAATGCCCATACCCCAACGGTAGCCTAGCCCAAAGTAGTGCGGAT
>NZ_JBARYM010000382.1:0-2588 GCF_049647865.1 Tunicatimonas sp.
CATTTAATTTTTACGTAAGTAGAGGTAGTTTTGTAAGTGTAGAAAATGATAGTAGCGAACAAGTCATTCAAAAATTTTCGTTCAAAAATCCTGAAGACTACGGAGCCATCAGCGGAACTATAACTACCGACTATCCTAGCTATTTTGTTCAACTACTTAATCAGCAGTTCGAGTTAGTTCGAGAAGTTAAAAACGCTCAAGAATTTTCCTTCGAGTTAGTGCCACCCGGCAAATACCAGATTCGAATTCTGGTAGATGAGAATGAAAATGGAAAGTGGGAAGCGGGTAGTATTCTTACTCAAGAAGAACCTGAACCTATTTACTTCTATACGGAAGAAGAGATCATTGACCTTCGGGCTAACTGGGAGCGTAGTGATCTTAGTATTACCATTGGGGAGTTATCCACATTATCGAGTGAATAACCTGTGGAAAAACTAACAATAACTTGTTAATAAACAGTGGGTTATTCACTCCTCGCCCTTAGTTTCACAGTTTCAGCAGGTTATTCACTCCTCAATGTAAGTTATACACAATGTTATGCACTTTCAATGTTATCCATATAGTTATCAACATATTAGTTAACAAATTAATAATTTAGATATAAGTGTCTGTGAATCAGTTTGTTAGTTGTGGATAAGTGTGTTAGTAATTTGTAGATAATTATCGGAGTTATTCACATTGGCCGATAATTGACCAAATTTTTAGAAGTTATCCACAAATTCACAGCGTAATAATTAATAGTAATTTCGAAGAAAAATAATTAATTAATAATATAGTATGTTAGTTCGTAAGTTATCCACCATCAAACCACAAACCATGATTCGAACCATAACCTGGGTTATTATTTTACTAACAAGCACTAACATGCTTGTCTACGGGCAGAATACGCAGCAAATAGAGTTAGCCCAGCAGTATGATGATAAAGGCGAAATAGAAAAAGCGAAAACGCTCTACGATGAGCTGGTAGGAAAAAAGAAAAACATTCCCATCATTCATGATCGCTACTTCCGGTTATTAATCAATAATGGGTATCTGGGTGAAGCTGAGAAATATCTCGCCAAAGCATTGCGTCATTATCCCACAAATATTTTGTATCAGCTTGATGCGGGTATTGTGCATCTGCGGCAGGGAGAAGATGCTGAAGCGGAAAAATACTTCACGCAGGTATTTGAAGAAGCAAAATCAGATACTTACAAAGTACGAATTGTCGCGGTTCATTTGATCAAACACGAGTTGATAGAACGAGCGGTAAGTATTTATATGGCGGGGAGGCAAACTAGTGGCGATCCTAGCCTATACGCATTAGAGTTAGCCAACGTATACCGGCGGCTGAATAAAACCGATCAGATGGTATTAGAATACCTCAGTTACGCTAACGAAGATCCGTCACGAACAAGCTACGTTAAAAATGTGCTACAGAACATACTTACGGAAGATGAGGATTTGGACAGTATGGCTAACCTGCTGCTAGATCGCATTCAAAAGGACGCTGACAATCCGTTGTATAGTGAACTGCTCATCTGGATCAACTTACAACAGAAAAACTTCTACGGGGCGTTTATGCAAGCCCGAGCGGTAGACCGTCGCCAGCGTACTGATGGTGACGAAGTAATGAAGGTCGCCCAGATCGCCTTGGAAAATCAGGATTACGATAACGCGCTCAAAATGTACGATCACGTGATAGAACGTCATCCGCGAACATCCAACTACGTTTCAGCTCGTCGCTATAAAATCAAAGCGCGGGAAGAATTAGTGAAAAACCAGTTTCCGGTGCAGCAAGAAGAGATTGTCCGGTTAATTCAGGATTATCAGAATTTCATAAACGAAAGCAAAAATTCCCCTATCGGTCCTAGTGCCGCAACCTTAGAAGCCATGCGAAGCCAGGCGTTGCTTTACGCGTTTTACATGGATGAAAAAGACCGAGCCATTGTTATTCTTCAAGAGGTTACTAGCAAACCCAAGTCGAGTCGGGAAATTAAAGCCCAGAGTAAGTTGGATATGGGTGATATTTACGTACTGATGAATCAATCGTGGGAATCTACATTACTTTATTCCCAAGTAGAAAAGGCGCACAAGGAAGAACCGGTTGGCTACGAAGCCAAATTACGTAACGCTAAACTATCATATTACAAGGGCGACTTTCAGTTGGCTCAAGATCATTTGGACGTGTTGAAGGAAGCTACCACCCGCGAGATTGCTAACGATGCTATGTCGCTTAGCTTACTGATTCAGAATAATACTGTCCTAGATACTTCCGGTGCCGCTATGCAGGCCTACGCGGATGCCGAGCTCCTTTTGTTTCAGAACCGACAGCAAGAAGCTTTGACCAAACTGGACAGTATGTTGAGTACTTACCAAAGTCATCCGCTCGAGGATGAAATACATTGGCTAGTTGCCAAAGTACAGTTACAGTTAGGTAATTTTGAGCAGTCACTGAGTCGTCTAGAAAAGATATCTGAATCATACAGCCAAGATATTCTAGGCGACGATGCTTTGTTTATGACCGGGCGCATTTATGAAGAGCAACTGGAAGATAAAGAAAAAGCGATGGAACTTTACACTCAGTTCCTTCGAGAATATCCAGGAAG
>NZ_JBARYM010000383.1:0-7057 GCF_049647865.1 Tunicatimonas sp.
TACTCAAAATCCTCGTACAACAAATACTTCTTCCGCACGGCTTTGTATTCCGAAAGCTCAGGTTCCCAACTTTGCTCAATTTCCTCTATGCTTTTCCCTGCTTCTATCTGTTTCTGAAGGGTTTTATTGCCCGCCAGTAATGCGAAGGCATCAGGACGATCAATAAATTCTTGATTGGTCATTCCATGGGCTTTGGCTTGTTGGTAGAAATCTATAAGAAATTCTAGAGTGAATTTTTCCAGATGAGGGATTCCTCGCAGATCAACTCCATAACACAGCTCACCTTTGTGCTTAGTATCAAATGCTACTCCCGGAATATCGTTTGGGGTAAATTGAATAGAATCAAACGTTGGGTTTTTGGCTAAAATAGCTTGCTGAATAGCCTGGTTAGGGTTGCCCAATACCTGAAAAGGAAACTCGGTCCCGCGCCCCAAACTGAAACTAGTGGCCTCAAATAAACAAAGTGAAGGATAAAGATTAATCGATTGATCGTTAGGTAGATTGGGTGAAGGACGCACTGGTAATGGATAGCGGTCAGTATGTGAATAATTCTTCACTGGAACAACTGCTATCTCACACTGCAAGCTATCGGTAAGCCATCCTTCGCCGTTAATCATTTGCGCCAATTCGCCCACTGTGAGGCCGTGAACAATAGGAATAGGGTGCATTCCTAAAAAAGATTTTTGTTCAGGTTCGCGAACTGGGCCGCCAACGTAAAAACCATTAGGGTTAGGGCGATCTAGAATTACCATACGCTTACTTTCTTCAGCGCAAGTTTCCATCACGTAGTGCATAGTACTAATGTAAGTGTAGAATCGCGCTCCTACATCTTGAATATCAAAAACAATAACATCAATATTTTGAAGTTGCTCCGCGGTAGGCTTACGATTTTTTCCGTAGAGTGAAATGATGGGCAGTCCAGTTCGGACATCGGTAGCGTTCTGTACTTCTTCGCCATTGGCTGCTTCACCGCGAAAGCCGTGTTCGGGAGCAAAAATCTGGGTAATATTCACCCCTAGCGAAAGTAGCGAATCCACCACATGCGTAGTGTCAATCAGCGAAGTATGATTAACCACCATGCCTACCCGATTCCCCTGTAAAATCGATAAATACTCTTCGGTTTGATAAGCTGCGGGCAGAATGGGCTTAGGTGTTTCTACAACGGTAGTACTGTCTTCTTTCGCGCTGCTTTCAGGAGGTTGACAACTAACCGAGAAACTGAAATAGAATACAATAAGTACCGTGTAAAGCAGGTTAACAGTTAAGTGGCTCCAAATAGCTTGTTTCATATAAATTATAATTACTGCGACCGTTACGAGGATAAACAATGATTGATAAGAAGTGAATAATATGAATCACTATTCATGAGTCATCATTCATTAATCAAAACTTCGTGTATTTTTGCATCAGAAGAAACAACTTTCTTTGAGTAATACCAACGAAAAGACAGCACCGATCTTATTTCTAGTGAGTTTGCAAAGTAACGTACTTTTTCCTTGAATCTTCCCTATTTTATTGCCAAACGTATTAGTAAGACCGAAAATCGCTCATTTTCGGCTACAATCAATAAGATTGCGGTAGCGAGTATTGCACTTGGTTTGGCTTTAATGATTGTTTCATTTCTGATTTTGAGTGGCTTCCGAAAAGAGGTCAAAGATAAAATATATACGTTTAGCGGTCATATCCAGGTTACGAAGTATACACTGAACAATGCCATGCAAGAGGAGCCGGTGTCGCTCAATAATCCACTCTACCAAAACCCAGAACAGTACGACTACATTGACCATGTGCAGGTATTCAGCCATAAAGCGGGCATTTTAAAGTCAGATACCGAGTGGTTTGGAGTATTTATGAAAGGAGTCAGCCCTAACTTTGATAGTGTCCGTTTTAAACGCAACTTAGAAAAAGGCGAATTTATTCAATTCAATCAGGATTCTACCGCTACCAATAGTTATTCAACCGATATATTAATTAGCCGAAAGATTGCTAACATTTTAGAGGTAGATACGGGCGATGCGGTTCGGATGTATTTTGTTGATCCACCTACCCCTCGCCAGCGCAAACTTACGGTAAAAGGCATCTACTACACCGGGCTGGAAGAGTTTGACGATCAGGTAATTATCGGGGATATTGGTCTAATTCAGCGGCTTAATAACTGGCCAGATACACTAGTAGGTGGATTTGAAGTCTACCTAAATGATACCGATGATTTAGCCGAAGCCGAAACGATGCTACAAGATGAATTAGACTACAGCCTCTACGTTGAAAAGATCAGCGACAAGTACGTGCAAATGTTCGAGTGGCTAGAACTGATTAATAATAATGTTATCATTTTTCTGGTACTTATTCTTTTTGTGGCTTGCTTCAATATCGTCAGTATTTTGCTAATCTTAATTATGGAGCGTACCCAAATGATTGGGCTACTCAAAGCCATTGGAGCTAAAAATCGACAAATTCGGCGGATATTCACTTACAACGGTATGCGGTTAATTATGCGAGGTATGGTACTAGGTAACGTTATCGGGATTGGTTTTGGGGTTTTGCAGTACTACTTCAAACTGGTACCCCTTGATCCGGAGAACTACTACATGGAATTCGTACCAATTCAGTGGGATTTTACGGCCATTCTATTCGTTAATGCGCTTACTTTCGGTACCATTGGTTTGGTACTAAGCATTCCAACGGCAATAATTCTGCGGATTCAGCCCAGTCGGGCTATTCGCTTTGATTAGCCAAAGTAGGAAGATGGTATTTACGAAAGAGACTACGAACTTTTAAATAAATCACTCCGCCGAAGGCTTCCCAGAAAATTTTTGACGACATCTTGGACTCACCGCGGGTTCGATCGGTAAAAATGATAGGTACTTCCTTTATTTTAAACCCGTACATCCAAGCATGAAACTTCATTGAGATTTGAAAAGCGTAGCCTACAAACTGGAGCTGATTCAGGCGAATGGCTTCTAAAACGCTTCGGTGGTAGCATTTAAATCCGGCTGTAGCATCATTAATTGGCATTCCGGTAATAAACTTTACATATTGACTGGCAAAATACGATACTAACACCCGCCGGATGGGCCAATTAACTACATTCACCCCGGTTACATAGCGCGAACCAATGGCCAAGTCATACCCTTCATCGGCACAAGCTCGGTATAGCTGCACCAAATCTTCGGGATTATGGGAAAAATCGGCATCCATTTCAAAAATGTACTCGTAGCCGTGCTCCAAGGCGAATCGGAAGCCTCGAATATAAGCGGTGCCTAAGCCTAGTTTTCCTTTTCGCTCAATCAAATGGACCCGACCTTCGTAGCCAGTTTGCATATCGCGCACTAGAGCTGCCGTGCCATCGGGCGAACCATCGTCTACTACTAGCACATCAAAGTTTACCGCTAGCGATAAAATACTACTAAGCAGTAGCTGAATATTTTCTTTCTCGTTGTACGTAGGGACAATCACTAGATTTTCACTCAAGACTTATAGGGCTTTTTAGAGTTTTCCTAAAACTAGTTCTTTTATGTACAGACTAAAACGTCAGAGAACGCTTGACAAAAGATTGCGAAATTAGCAGCTTATTAGTACAATTAAAACAATATTTGCGGAGCATTCTTGTACTAAGCCGAGGTTTTTAACAAAAAATAACGTGTCTACGACTCAAAAGTCAGCCTGTGTTTTTCTGGATAGAGACGGAGTAATCAATCGCGATCGGGTGAATTATGCCTACGAACTGGAGAATTTTAGGATTTTGCCGGGCGTTCCGGCGGCTTTACGAACGCTTCGCGATGCCGGATTTCATCGGATTGTTATTACCAACCAGTCGGGTATTGCCAAGGGAGTTTACACCCGCCAGCATATGCAAAATTGCCACAACTTCATGCAGATGACGACTGGGCATTTGATAGAAAAAATTTACTACGCGCCTCATCACCCTAGCGTTACCGAATCGTTAACCCGAAAGCCGGATAGTCTGATGCTGGAAAAAGCAATCGCCCGATTCAATGCTGACATCAGTAAATCCTGGATGATTGGTGATGCTGAGCGCGACCTAATTCCGGCTACCAAACTGGGTTTGCAAACGATTCGCATTTTTAAGGAAACCGAGGAACGGAATCTGGCGCCCGGAAATGGGGGGCTGGAAACCGTTGGTCAGTACATTGCCGCTGATTTGGTGGAGGCAGTGAGGATTATTGCTGGGTAGAAGAGTTAAAGTGTTCAAAAGCTACAACATCTAAACACCCCGAACGATAACACTAAAGAATTATCGCAATATTTCAACAAGATGCTTCACCCCTTCTTCACTTACTTTGTACTGACCTTGACGCATTTTAAACACCTTTTTATAATCTTGATTCAGCTTGTTAAAATGGGCGGTATTAGTGAGGTCAATACCGTGGTCACGCAGTAGTTTGTTCACCTCGCGGGTAGTAAATGTTTGTTCGTTGTTCTGCGATTGCACAAAATAACTGGCTAGTAAAACAATATCCGTTTTATTGATACTCTTAGGTGCTCTGTGGTAGAACTCACCAAACGAGGCCGGAACTTCTAAACCGTCAGTAGTAGTTTTAGCCGCTGAATCAGTGGATTGTTCAAATATCGATATTTGTTTTCCTTTCGCTGGAGTGTCTTTTTCGACTTGCCCATTAGCCGAAGATTTAAGAATTTCGGTAAAGGCTTTTATCGTTTCCGAATAAGTGTCTACGTACTGTTGAGGGCCTTCTATCTCAAATTCGCCATTATTCCAAGCTAAGCGAATACGAACCCGACTATCTTCCATAAAATCAAGCATTCATCCATGTAACGAACGTTGCCAATATACGCTTTTTTATCGCATCAAATCAATTAGTTTTACACTCCCAAACGAATCAAACCACAATAGCATGAATGTATCTGTTCAGGTTACCCCCTTGCTGGATATTGCCGTAGCAGCCGGAGAAAAAATTCTAGAGATTTACCACGATGCTGATTTCTCGCAGGTAGTCAACTTCAAAGACGATAACTCACCGCTAACGTTAGCCGACAAAGCTTCTCACGAAATAATAGTAGCCGGACTGAAGAAGCATTTCCCTAATATCCCGATCATTTCTGAGGAAGGGAAAGATGTTTCCTACGAAGAGCGGAAAGACTGGAACCCCTTCTGGTTGGTAGACCCACTGGATGGTACTAAAGAATTCATTAAGCGCAACGGGCAGTTTACGGTGAACATCGCATTAATCCATGATCACCGTCCGGTAGTGGGTGTAATTTATACTCCAGTAACTGAGGAGCTGTACTACGCCTCGCAAGATAACTACGCTTCTGATGTTAGTGCCGGAACTTTTAAACGGGAGTCTGCGGGCCAACCGTTTCCATTGCAGGTAAGGCATCAAACCGAAAACCGAGTAGCCGTTCGTAGCAGCAGCCATGCTTCGGAGGAAGAAGAAGTTGTATTAAGCCAGCATGGTGTGACCGAAAGCATTGCCCGAGGAAGTTCGCTAAAGTTTTGCATGGTGGCTGAAGGTAAAGCTGATATTTATTATCGTCATGGCCCAACCATGGAGTGGGATACAGCAGCTGGACAGGCTGTGGTTGAGGGAGCAGGAGGAAAAGTTTTACAGGGTACCGGGCCAGAGTTGTTTACTTATAATAAGGAGATATTAAGAAATAGCAGCTTCTTGGTACTTACCGATAGGTAATTTTTGATTTTAAGTATTACCCACTACTTTTGCACTGAATTTGGTTTTTTCTTGAAAAAAATTAAATAAATGGATAATAATTTTGCGTTAATTATGGCAGGCGGGGTTGGTACTCGCTTATGGCCGGTCAGTCGCCAGCAGTTTCCCAAGCAGTTCCATGATGTAATCGGGATTGGAGAATCGCTGTTGCAGTCTACGTTTCGCCGCCTTCAGAAAATTTGCCCTACCGAAAATATTTATATCATCTCAAATCAAGATTACTACGGGCTAATTAAGCAGCAGTTGCCAGAAATGACCGATAATCAAATTCTGCTAGAGCCTGATTTGCGGAATACGGCACCCTGTGTTGCTTACGCCTTTCATAAGATCGCTCAGAAAAATCCTGATGCCAATTTAATTGTTTCTCCAGCCGATCATTTAATTGTTAAAGAAGATAAATTTGTGCAGTTGGCCACCCAGGCGTTGGATATTGCCAGTAAAAACGATTATCTGATTACATTTGGCATCAACCCTACCCGGCCCGATACTGGCTATGGCTATATTGAGTATGAGAAAGAAGCCACGGGTGGAGTACACAAAGTAGCTGCTTTCAAGGAGAAACCTGACTTGGCTACGGCAGAAGATTTTTTGAAGCAGGGAAACTTTGTTTGGAACTCAGGTATCTTCGTTTGGAGCAGGGCGGCTATTCAAAAAAGTTATGAGCAAAACCTCGCCGAAGTAAATGACATCTTTGCTAAAGGGAGTGAAGCATATTATACAAATCAAGAAGCTAATTTTGTTAAAGAGGCATATAATAACTGCATTAATATCTCGATTGATTACGGCATTTTGGAGAAAGCCGATAACGTCTACGTAATGCCCGCCGATATTGGCTGGACCGATTTAGGGACCTGGAAGTCAATTGATGGTGAGCAAGAGAAGGATAATTATGGGAATAGCTTATTGGGCGAGGTGATGACCTACAACACTAAAAATTCATTTATTAAAGTACCAAAAGATAAAGTTGGAGTGGTGCAGGGGTTAGAAAACTATATAGTAGTAATGACCGACGATGCTCTGATGATTTGTAGCAAAGACGAAGAACAGATGGTAAAGAAGTTTCTCAACGATATTAAAGAAAAAGGTTTAACCGCATACGTATAGAATTATGAAAAAGGCACTTATTACTGGCGTAACCGGACAGGACGGCGCGTACCTTACCGAACTCCTGTTGGATAAAGGCTACGAAGTACACGGTATCAAACGGCGTACTTCGCTATTTAATACCGATAGAATTGATCACTTATATCAAGACCCGCACGAGAAAGATCTTCGGTTAAAACTTCACTACGGGGATTTGACCGACTCTACTAACATCATTCGCATTGTACAGGAAGTGCAGCCTGAGG
>NZ_JBARYM010000384.1:0-19045 GCF_049647865.1 Tunicatimonas sp.
GTGCTGAGGAGTATAGAGTGGTTTATCCCATCGTTCAGCTACCGTAGTAGGATCGCTTAAGCGGGCGTACCCTACAGTGGAGTAGTTTCCCTCACTCACTGCCCGATAATACATATGGATTCCGTCTTCATTCTGAACGCAACCGGGATTAAATACTCCTTCGTTCTCAAAGTATAGCTCGGTTTCATCTAAAATTACCCCATGACGGGTTATATCTATAGGTAGTGTCTTGTTTGTAGGCATGGTAAAAAGAGTATATCAGGAAATAAAAAATTAACTCGGTTTTAGAGTAATAGTTCAAGCGAGAATATTCAGAACGAATAGTGCCGTAGCAATTAATGAAATGATAGAGAAACTGCCGGGCAGAAGTGACTAAACAACGTAGTTATAGTTGCTCACTTTAACAAAGGAATTATCTAAATGAAGAAGTTACTTTGCCATTTCTTAAGAACAATAAAAAAAAGGAGACTAATAGTAAGTAATTACTACTAATTTCCTCCTCAATGGTTATATAATGGACCTTAATTGATGGCTTCGTTCGTAACAAAGCCAGGTTATCGAAGCGTATTAATGCACTTTACTGGTAACTAGACTCTTTACCGTTTGAAACACCGTTTGCTTCAGCTTTCTGTTGGTGATCGAGCACTTTAACTCTTCGCTGACTTAAGTGAGAGCCATCTTCTAGTTCGGTAACGTACCGCATCATTTCTTCTCGCAATCGGCAGTGCAAATCCCAACTGGTGGAAGAGTCTGCTGAACTACACACTAAGCGGATTTCCATGGTTTCTTCTTTAATAGCCGTAACCTGAACGGTTGGCCCCGTTTGATCGTCCCAATCTTCAGCCTCTTCGTACAGCTCCTGATACTTATCCCTGATTTTCTGCACATCAATGCGGTAATCGGTATAGAGGTAGATAGCCCGAACAACGCTTCGGTTTTTCATACTCCAGTTCTCCAGCGGATTGCTGATAAAGTACTTTAGCGGCACTATCTTCCGGCGTTCGTCCCAGGTGCGGATAACCAAATATGTATAGGTGATATCTTCTACCCATCCATAGCTCCCTTCGTAGAGCACGGCATCGCCAATGCGCACCGGACGGGTAATAGCGACTTGGATACCAGCGATAATATTCCCAATAGTGCTCTGAGCCGCGATACCCACTATTACACTAATAAAACCCACTGATGAGAGCAAGGAGACTCCTAAAGCTTTCATAGGACGGAATTGGGTAAGAATAACGGCAAAACCAACTACTACTACGATAAATACCAACGCCCGATGCGCAACCGAGATATAAGTGAGGTAGGTGCGATTTACTTTTTCGTCATCTTCCTGGTGTTCGGCGGTATGCTTTTTAGCCAAGTAGTTAGAAAAGTAGTGGATAACCCGCATAAGTAGCCAGGTAAAGGCCACTACGATAGCTACCCAGAGTATTCCATTAAAATAACTGGAAACTGGCCCGATATACGCTTGACTCAAACTGGAGATCAGTAAAAATATTCCTATGCCAAATAAAAAAGCAATTGGCGTAGCAATACTATTCATAATAGCGGTAGTACGTTCATCGTTAGCTCTTCGGCTCAATCGGCGAGCTAATCCGTAGCCTAATCGAGCTACCAGATAGGATATTGCGGTAATTATCAGGAATACCAACCACTTCCAAAGTGGCATATTGAATATGGTAAACTGCGTCCATTTAGGTAAGAGTTGAGCCAATTGGCTAGGGCCGTACACTTCGTACATTAAGCCAATATTTTCTACCGTGCTGGGTGAGAAAACCCAAACCGGTGATTGATCTTTTACCTTAACTCGCTGTAATCTAATGGGCAATTCGCGGTCTTGATACACTAAACCACCCATCAAAATACTTCTACGAGGCTGACCTACTAGTTTTTTGGTACCCGCATTCGCATTGGGTATGCTTATTAGCCCATCGGGGCGATCGGGTAACACATCCCAGTCAATACCTACTTCATTTTCCAGTAAATAGAACAACTGGCGAGCTAGTTCGGTAGCAGCTTGTGATTGTTGATCGTCTGGAATTAGATTCAGGTTAAGCACCTGCGCGGCGACCTGATAGTTTTTCTCTCGACCCTTGATTACGAACTGTTCAATAGCTGCCTGCGGTGTTTGTAAATTAGGTATAGTGTCAGGTGAATTGAGTCCTCTATTTAGTTCGGTAAGCACATAATAGGCATCACTATATTCTTTAATACTTCCAGCCTGAGTAGTAGCTTGCTGGCTTACTAACGCACTGTCCGATTCCTGAGCCCACATTAGCCCAGAGAAGGCCATTCCTAATGTGAGCAATATGATGCGTAGTAGTAGATACATTTGTTCTAATGATTAATGAATGATGAGTAACGATTGACAAATAACGACTATTCTACTGATTTATATTCACTAATCATTAGTCATCGTGACTAGGCTTCTTGCTTTTCTTTCTCTTTTAGGCGGTATTCAGCGGTGCGCCGGGCGTGCTCATCTGGTTCAATTCTATGACCTTTATTACGGGCGAACACCTGCGTAAACTCAGCCCCGAAAAGTAAAATTAGCCCAGTATAATAAACCCAAAGCATAATAAGCACAATAGAACCTGCGGCTCCGAAGGTGGAAGCCGGGTCGGTTTTACCGATGTAAAATCCAATCAGGAATTTACCGATGGTGAATAAGATAGCGGTGAGCAATGCACCCACCCAAACCGAACGCCACTCTACTTTAGCATCCGGTAGTATCTTAAACATGGCAGCAAATAGCACTGTAATTACTCCAATAGATACCAAAACTTGCAATATATAGAAAACGAACTGGGGGAAACCCGGCAGTTGTTGTTGAATCCAGCCACTCATTGCTGAGAGTGCCGTTGTAACTAGCAGCGAGATCATTAGTAGAAAGCCTATAGCTACCACAATTCCTAAGGCAGTAATACGGCTTTTAGCCATTTGCTTGAGCCCTGAATCCGGATCGGGTTCTACTTCCCAAGCATCGTTCAGGGCTTTTTGTAGTTGATAAAATACTCCGGTAGCCCCAAAGAGTAGTGTGGCTATCCCGATGATAATGGCTAACGTGGAATTAGAATTTTCTCGGGATCGGGCAACCATCGTTTCTACCTGGTTGGCCGCTTCAGTACCCATCATGCTAGCAATTTGATCGGTGAGTTGTTGCTGTACTTGATCCTGTCCGAAAGCTAGTGAAGCAATGTTAATAACAATTATCATTAAAGCCGGAATAGAAAAAATTGAGTAGTAGGCTAATGAAGCACTTTTTTGAAAAGCATCATCATTAGACCATTCTTGATAGGTTTCTTTAAAATAGCTAAATATCTTACGAAAAGACATAGCTTAAAAAGTTTTTAGTAGTGATTTCTGATAATATCACTCTCTTATTAGCAAAAGCGTAACCAACCTGATTAAGAGCAATGTGGGAATACTTTCCCGAACTACTGGGGAATTATATCCTCACAATAGCGGAATAGACTGCAATACTCCAATTATGGGTAGATGGTACAATATTTTCCATCCTTCAACCGAAGCATAATTTTTTCTATCACACAAATTAGCATATCATGATTTTTTTAAGACGACAACTATGGGTTTTTTCTTTACCAATAATATTACTATCGGCAGTAGCTTGTGATACTAACCAAGCAACAGTTACGGAGAGTGAATCAAGAGTAATTAGTATAGATACTGTGGGGGCTGAAGTTACTTATGATGTAAATCGTAAAGTAGTTGAAAGTGTAGATACAGTAGGAGCTACCACAGAATATGAAATAGAAAAAACGGTGGTAAAACGTACGGTGGAAGTCGATACTATTACGAAGGAGATTACCCGAGAGAAAAGCCGTGAACTAGAGAAAGGCAACTATAAGGTAGTGGAAGAGGAAGTAGAAACTGTACAGGAAAGCGAGGAAGTTGAAATTGATAGCCACTAGATATAGTGAGACAGGCTAAAAAAAATAGATCTTCTTAATTTACCAACTAACTTTTTTTGGACGATAAAGAAGTTAGCAATATAATATTTTTATTAATTATTTTTATACCAAACTTTTTTTAACTATGAGATTATCGCGAATTATACTCTTTACATCGAGCGTAGTACTACTAGCTAGTAGCTCAAGTATCGCGCAAGATGTGGACCTGCCGCTAACTGATGTGGTGGCTACTCCGCAATTCTTTGTCAGCATTTTAGCTGGTGTGTTATTAGCCATTGGTTTTCAAGTACTGCTTACTTCACTATCGGTAGCCATTGGTTTTTCGGCTATTGGCAACGTAGAAAAGCAAGCTAATGAGTCCAGCAATTCTAATTCATCTGATTCTTCAGACAGTAGTACTCCACTAGGTGTGAAAATTAGCTCTGGAGTAGGAATTTGGACGCTAATAACTTCTAGTATTGCGTTGTTTTTTGCTACGCTACTGGCAGTGAAGCTGAGTTTGATTGGCAACGTGTTAACCGGCATTACCTTAGGCTTAGTTATTTGGGCTACTTTTTTCACAGTGCTAGCCTATTTAGAGAGTAAGGCAGTAAGCACCTTGGTAGGGTCTTTAATAAATACGGTAACGTCAGGCTTGCGTAGTGCAGCATCTGCAGTACAAAATGTGTTCTCATCATCGCAAAAAGGACAGATTGAGAACATAGCCGATCACGCTATTGAGAAAATGCGACACGAAATGGAGGACGCTTTCGATCTTCGCCAGCTTACCAATAAAGTAGATGAGTACGTAGACCGTATGGAGGAAACTGCCAATAGTGGTCCTGATTATGAACAAGTAAAGCAAGATTTTATTGGCTTACTAAAAGACATTCGGTTAGAAGAAAAGACAGACGTTGAAGGTGATGGCGTATTAGATACCGAAATTTTTGTGAAGTTAGCTTCTGAGCAGCCTAACTTGAGTAAGAAAGATGTGAAGAAGTTGAAAGGTACTTTTGAGCAGGCGAAGCAAGCAGTAGAAGCCGGTGATACCAACGAGGAGAAAGCGAAGAAGGTAGCAGCTCAATTCACCTCGGCCAGTGAGGAAGACATAGATAATTATATCACGCAAATAGAAAGCTATTTAAAAGATACTGAACGCAGTGAGTTAGATCCTGAAGCTATCCGAAATGATATTCAGCAGATCATTGATAATCCGAGCAACGCACAAGCTATATTAAGCGAGCGAGTAGGAAAAATGGACCGAAGTACTCTAGTAGCTTTATTAGAAAACCATCAGAAAATGGACCATGACAAAGCGGAGAAAGTGGTTTCTTACGTGGAAGATGCTATTGATTGGGTTGCTAATAAGTCTTCTCAAGTTCAGGATAAAGCGGAGCAGAAAAAAGCGCAAGCTGATAACCGTACCAATGCTATTCAATCTGAAGCAGGCGGAAGCTTAGCTCCTAGTAGCACTACATCCACTGGCAACGGTGGTGAAGATAAGATTCGCCAATATTTAGACGGACTTAATCGGCCCGAACTTCAGTACGATAGCTTAAAGTGGGATGTAGAGAAGATGATGAATGATCCGAAAGCAGCTCCTGGTATACTGAAGAACCGGTTGAGCCAGTTTGATAAGGAGACATTTATGGCATTATTGACTTCTAACGACAGAATTTCTCGTCGTGATGTTGAAAATATTAGTAATCAGGTTGATAGTACCCGTCAGCAGGTTCTAACTAAAGTAGATGAATTAGAACGAGAGACGATGCGTCGCACCGAACAAGCGAAGCAAGCAGCTTTGCACCAAGCTGAGAACACTCGTAAGACTGCTGCCACTGCGGCATGGTGGCTATTTGCTACGGCCATAGCTTCCGGAGCAGCAGCAGCTGTTGGTGGAATGTTAGCCATTTAGAATTTTTTATTTAATATTTGTTAAATAGCAAGCTCATATTGAGCTTGCTATTTTTTTTTATAATACTATGCTTGTATCTATTCTTTTAGTTGTTGTTGGAATTGCGCTGGTAGCCTTTGCTATTTATGATTTTGCCGTAACTGCTTATATACCTTCGGGAGAAGGGCCACTTGCCGAAAAAGTCAATCGCTTCATCTTCAAACTTTTTTTCAAATTATCGGGTGAAAACGGAAGAAGTCCGCTACTGGAGTATATAGGAGTTGCCATTATATTTGCTTTAAGCTTCACCTGGATTATTATGATCTGGAGTGGATTCGTTTGTATTTTCTACGCTTTCCCTGAATCAATACTACAGGGGGAAAATAAAACCCCTACGGATCTTTTTGAGAAAATTTATCATGTGGGGTACACGCTTTCTACCTTGGGTATTGGCGACTATGTGCCGGGCAATAATTTTTGGCGAGTACTTACTGCGTTGGTTTCATTTTTAGGACTAGTAACTATCACGATGTCTATCACCTATTTGGTTCCTGTTATATCTAATGCTATTCATAAACGCGCATTAAGTCTACAAATCGCCGGATTAGGGGAGTCATCCGAACAGATTGTTATTAATAGCTTTAATGGTGAAGATTTTACCGCAATTAACAATCAGCTATCCGATTTAGCGGCCATGATTTTTACCTATGCTCAAAACCATTTAGCATATCCTATTTTGCACCATATGCATAATTCCAACTCCTCGGAAAATATTGTACTAAAATTAGCCTCCTTAGATGAGGCTCTAACCCTGTATCAATTCCATATTCCTGAACACCTTCGCCCAGGTAAGTTAGAACTTCAACTAACCCGTCGCGCCCTTACCACCTATTTGAAAACGGTTACGCATATTGATAGATCGGAAGAGTCCCCACCATACGCCAAATTTCATCTAATTGAAGATTTTACTGGTATTCAACTACTGAATACTAGTGGCGTTGCTAGAGAAAAACTATATGAGTCACTGGAACCCCGCCGAATGCTTATGTTTGGACATATACACGCCGACGGATGGGAATGGGAAGACATTCAGGGCGAAAAGTTTATCACACGTTTGGAAGTACGTTCCGAGATGCTAGAAGTACGATCATGAATGAATGGTTTTTTGATGATATTCAGAATGTATTAAGGGTAGGGCTATCGTGCTTGGTGTTTTACGTTATTACCGTAGGTGGAAGCAAGCTTGCTGGGCTTCGTAGCTTTTCAGATTTTTCCAGTTTTGATTTTCTTATTACGTTAGCCATGGGGGCACTATTAGCTACTACTATTACCAGTGCCGAAGTTTCTATCGTGGAGGGAACTGTAGCACTAACCGCTTTATACATTTTTCAGCTATTGGTTGCCAAAGCTCGACAAAAATGGAGGTTTGTAAAGCAGTTAGTAGATAATCAACCGGTACTGCTTATGTTTAACGGTGAAGTCATTCGGGAAAACTTAAACTCAGTAATGATAACCGAAGACGAATTAAAATCTAAGCTTCGGCAAAATGGTATATGCAATTATGAACAAGTGAAGTCGGTTGTATTAGAGTCTTCTGGCGATATTTCAGTCATTCAAGATCCGGAATCAGACGTTTCTTTTGATATCAATATGCTGGATGGAGTGATAAAGAAAGTAAAGAAGTAGTACTTCTATTAATGAGTAAAGGACATAAAAAAAGTCTGCTAAGTAAACCCAGCAGACTTTAAGATTGATAGTTCTATACCTTACTATTTGTAGTAGATATCTTGACCTTGGTACGTATTCCACTCGTCCTGAATGGCAGTAGCATCATTCTCGTCACGGGGGGTGACACCAATAACAATACTACCTTCTTTAATATGGTCTTTATAACGCTCAGCGCGCTCTTTCGGCATTCCGGCACCAACTAATGCACCAATAATACCGCCAGTAAGTCCGCCCGCACCAGCTCCAGCTAACGCGCCGGCTAGTGGACCAGCTAATACAATACCTAATCCAGGAAGAGCTACCGATAGTCCAGTGGCAGCTAGCGCACCCAGAATCGCTCCGGTGGTACCACCAATAGCTGACCCGGTTCCAGCACCTTCCATCGCCTTATTACCTAAATCACTGTCGTGATCATTATTATCAGCAAAATGAGTATCACGAGTATTATCCGACATCAAGACGGTAATTTCATCTTGCTTATATCCTTTCTTGATTAGTGAGTCGTAGGCTCGTTCAGCACTCTCGCGAGTATTAAACACACCAGTTATTAATCCGGCTTTTTTTTCAGTTGCAGTGTTCATAAAAAATAAATTAAGGTTAAAAAAGTTAATTTTCATTCCAGCATCATTGGCTGAAATGCGATTTATATAAGTCTAAAACAGTGCCTATGCATTTTAGATGATAAAGAACTCAATGAATTAGTAGACATACCTCACTGGAATAGTTATAAATGACTACACACTAGCTGGTAATCAATAACTTAAAGTGTTGCCTAAAGTCGCGGTTGTTGCTTTACTTACCCATCTTTTTCGGATAAATCACTATTAGTTTAGTTTAATAGCGTTGGCACAGTTTTTACAATATCATTGGCAAAACTAATAACTCAGCGAATCACAGTTTACATGATAACTTAGTTTTGTGGTGCTTTATTTTTCTCTGAGGATTAGCTATAAATTTTAAACCACAAAAATTTTTTGATATGAATTATTTTAAAACAGTTGGATGCGTCGCAGTTAGCATTTTTTTCTTAGCTGCTTGCGATAGCCCTAATAATGGTACTGCTACTAGTACTGAGACTACAGTAATGGGTACCGATACCGTTGAAGCTGAAACTACCTACGATGTAAATAAAAAAGTAGTGGAAAAAGTTGATACAGTAGGCGCGACTACCGAATATGATGTAGAAAAGGAAGTAGTGGAAAGAACGGTGAAGATTGATACAATGACCGAAGAATATACTCGATCTAAAGACACTGAGTATACTAAGGGAGATTATGAAGTTGTAGAGGAAGAAGTAGAACAAGAAACAGTAACTGAGGAAGTAGAGATTAATAATTAGATAGTAAACTATCAGTTGCGACTAATAAATTACAATTACTCTACACTATTATGGCAACCCAAGAAAAATCAAATACAAATACTATTCCGGTTATAAAGGAACGGGTTGTTATTGACAAACGCTCGGTAGACACCGCTAAAGTTCGTATTGCTAAAAATGTAAACGAGCGCAATATACAGTTGGATGTATCTGAAGAACATGATAATGTTCAGGTAGAACGAGTTCCAATTGGACAAGTGGTAGAAATAGAACCAATTGCTCGCTATGAAGGTGATACTCTAATAATTCCAGTGCTTCGCGAAGAGGTAGTTATTGAAAAAAAAATAACGTTAGTGGAAGAAATTAGAGTTACTAGAAAAAAAGAAGAAACAACCCGGCGAGTAAACATTAATCTTAAAGAAGAGGAAGTTAATATCACTAGGGAAAGTATAGATCAAACTGAGGTTGATAATAAATCAATCTAAATTTTAATTTTTTTTTAATCTTATAAACAAACTTAACTATGTCACAGACAGTAGTAGGAATTTTTAACAGCTTAAATGACGCCCAAAGGGCATTTGACGATTTACTTGATAACGGATTTGAACGTAACCAAGTAGACATTTCAGAAGATTACGGTAGCTCTTACGATAGCTATAATGTTAATGATCGGAAGCAGCATGATGAGGGAATCAGCGGATTCTTTGATACGTTGTTCGGCACTGATGACCATAAAGATAAAGACAAATATCAAAATGCGGTCCGTAAGGGAACAATGGTTACTGTGCACGCTCAGTCAAAAGATAAAGCACAGAAAGCTAGCACAATTTTAGATAAATTAGGAGCAATTGATATGGAGGGTGAGGTTTCTGGCCATCATTCTACAGATGCTACTGCAGTCACTGGCGACAAAAGCATTCCAGTAATTAAGGAAGATTTGCAAGTAGGTAAGCGCGAAGTAGAAACTGGTGGAGTACGCGTACGAAGCCGAATCATCGAGCGACCAGTAGAAGAGACTCTTCGTCTGCGTACGGAGCATGTACATGTGAAAAGAAATCCAGTGGATCGTGAAGCAACTGCAGCTGAGTTAGACAATCTTGCTGATGGTGAAATTGAGATGACAGAGCACAGAGAAGAAGCAGTTGTGAACAAAGAAGCTCGCGTAACTGAAGAGATTAGCGTTGATAAAGATGTTGAGGAACGCAAAGAGACCATTCGAGAAAATGTACGTGAAACTGAAGTAGATATTGACGATACTTCAGCCAAGCGAACTGATGTGGACCTTGATAAAGATCACAACAAACGTAAGATCTAAGTATAAGCACGGATATGAGTTTAAAGACTCATAATCTTGAAACAGGTACTCTTTCTAAGAGTACCTGTTTTTTTTATGCCGCTTTCTTAATTTTTTTCTCCTGCTGCGGGCGAGCTACCGCAGAATATACCGATACTGGTATATTTAGTAACCAAGGTCCACGCTGTCGCGATTTTTGCTCCTGCTGAATATTAGCTAAAACCACTCTAACCAGAATGCGACCTCGGGCTCCTCCTGGTTCGCGAATTAAACGAAGACGGTACAAAGCGTGTAACCCAAGTATAAAGGATAAAACAAATAAGAAATCCCAATGCTGTAAACTAATAATGGTTAGCATTTCATCATTCAGTGGAATAGCGAGTGTCCAACTCCAGTGCTGAATGTAGTTGGCTAAGGCACCAGCTAAAATGGGTGCAGTACCTGAAGCTATCGCATTAGTGAGGCTCAATACTGATAAGTAAGCAACCGAGTTTTCTTTGGGAGCCAATGCTAATCCAATACTACTAGATGCTAATCCAGTACCCGCGGTACCTACTCCTGCTATTAAAAATAAAATTACTAACCACAAGTAAGTAAAAGTGTGGACTTCGGGTAACGTAGCGTATACAGTGCCCAATAAAGAGAACAAGTAAAGAGGAGCACTTACCCGTAAAATAGTTTTATTGCTGAACCGATCAGCGTAATAGCCCCAGAAACGAAAAAACGCGATGTTACCCAACTGGCTTAGCGTAGTGAGGCCAATAACGTAAGTCATGGACAACCCTACTGTCTGTAAAAGATAAACGGTAATGAACGGAGCAGCTACATTTACTGCGAAATTCCAGGAGGCCATATAAGCCATCAGGCAACGAAAGTTAGCATGCCGAAAGGGAAGAGCTAATAGAGAAAGGAGTGGCTGGGGAATGTCAGCTTGCGTAGGTTCGGGGGTTTTAGCTAGTAATAAAGATCCTACAATACCAGCAAGCGAGCCAACCATAAATAGTACCGCGTACAGGGTTAGATCAGAGCCGGAATAGTAAACGTTCAGGCGATCTAGTAGTATAGCTACTCCTAAACTCAAAACTATTGAAATGATCTGAGTATACACTAATCGGTGTGATAGAAATCGTCCGCGCTGTTTCTTAGGAATTAAATCACGCATCCATGAACTCCAGCTCCCGTTAGAAATTGCTCCCATTCCGTGCTGAATTGCCAAAGCTATCATCATCAAGTACAGTCGACTATCGCCACTGGGTAGTAGCGGTAGCAAAGCAATACCAGCGTAGGCGCTACGGCCAATCATTGTACCAACCACTACCACTCGCTTGCGACTACGCCAACGGCGTACTAATTCAATTGAAAGTATTTGTAGTACATTAGAATACAACGGAATAGCACTAATAATCCCAATTTGTAGTGGACTAGCTCCCAGCTCCAGTGCGAAAGCAATTAGAAAAGCTCCGCTGGTTAAAACAATCATACTTTGGGTAGCTAACCCTTCGCGGAGCACTAAATTTAATCCTTGCTGTACTTGGGTATCACTAAGAGAAGTGGTTCGAGCGTCCATACATATCCTTTGCGGAGATGCTGCGAATAGATTACCAAAGTAGTTGACTCACTAACCATTAAGAAAGGTTCTCTTACTCATGTATGATTATGGTAGAAATACTGATTTGTTCTATGCTCTTCGCTGAGTGCGTGACCGAATATTCTGGAACAGCGAGAAGGGCAGTTTCACAATAGAGCGAGTTCCTACGATACTGGATAAATTCTTCATTTCCTGTGAAATTTCCCAGCGAATTTCTCGCAGTACTATTTTTTCATCAACATCACCATCTTCTCTAATAAACCCCAAGCGATAAAGGGCAAGTACTCCGAGTAGGCTGGCAAAAATAAAGAAGAAGTCTAATTGCTGAAAGTTAATGGCCTGAATTGCTACGCTAGATGTTTCGTCGCTCCAGTTTAAACTTAGCGAAAGCTCTTGATGCACAAAAAAATCAGCTAATATTCCTCCCACAATAGGAGCTATTCCGGCAGTTAGAGCATTGCTCATGCTAATAACAGCCAAGTACACCGCCGACTGTTCCTGAGGTGCTACTTTTAACCCAATACTACTAGCCGCTAAGCTGGTTCCGCCCGTGGCGAATCCCATCAGTAGGTGGATCAGAATTAATAGTGGTAGTGTAAAGGCATGAGGATCGGGTAATGTAGTAAACGTCCAGGCTACCAGCCCAATTAAATAAAGGGGTGCACAAATACTCAAAATAGCTTTATAGCTGTACCGATCAGCGTACTTACCCCACAACGTTAAACTTACTACCATTGCTACCTGGCTTAGAACAGTAAGAATAATAACGGTGGAAATACCGTAATTCAGTCGCTGGAGCAAATATACGGTGAAAAATGGGGCGGCTAAATTGGTAGCAAAGTTCCAAAGCCCACTATACCATATTAAGTTTCGAAAAGGCCGATGCTGAAATGGTAACCGAATCATCGCCCCAAAATCTATCCGATTAACAATTGGGCGAGGTTCGGGGGTTTTATACAGAAAGAATACTCCTACGTACCCTACCAAACCGCCTAATAAAAACAGCAGCGCGTAAGCATATATCTCTTGAGCCGGATGGGTGCGCTTCACGTAATCAATAGCAAAAGCTATCAGCAAACTTAGTATTGCACCTACCAACTGCGATAAGCGCAACCGATGAGAAAAAAATGTGCCTAACTTTTGGGTAGGAATAAGATCACGCATCCATGAAGACCAGCAGCCGGTTGCAATGGCGGCACAACTTTGCAGCAGAATGGTAGCTGCAATAAGCCAAAAGATAGCGTAGTCCGAATTCAAAAAGGGAATTAACGCTATAACAAAAAGACCTGCCCGTCCAACAAAGAGTGCGCTTACAATAATTTTTCGTCTACTCCTAAAACGTTCAATCAACCGAATAGAAACCAGTTGAAGTATGTTGGCTAAAGTAGGTACCGCTGCTAGCAAACCAATATGAGCGTGGCTAGCCCCCAGTTGAAGAGCGTAGGCTACCAGAAATGCGCCACCGGTAAGGGTGATCATTGTTTGGGCGGCTACTCCATCGCGCAGTACCCACCGCAACCCCTGCGTTTGTTCAGCTTCGGTTAGCTGATTTTTAGGTGATAGTGAAAACATATTGCAAAGGTTGTTGATCTAACTAATAAGATACTAATTGATTACAAAATTATTTTTATGAATTCAGTGAGCGTTATCACATTGGTGCACGGACGGAGATCTCATCTGGAGAACTTAGTTATAGGCCTTAACCAATCTACAACACTGCCTCAGGAGCTAGTAATTGTGCATATGAATGAGCGCAGTAAGTATTCGCTTCCCTCTACGTCGTTCCCTCAGCACCGCTATCAAGTAAATTCTAGCGATACAAAAATTCCCTTAGCGAAGGCGCGGAATGAAGGAGTGCGCCAGGCAAAGTACGATTTCTTTGTATTTCTGGACGTTGACTGTATTCCTTCCCCTACGTTAGTAGCTGACTATCTGCGAGCAACCCAGCAATTTAATGGATTAATAATGGGAGAAATTCGCTACTTACCGAAACACGCGCTACCTACCAGTTGGCAAACTAGTGAGTTGGAGCAGTGGGGAGTGCCTCATCCTAGTCGTCCAGTAGTAAACAAATTAGTTGAGCCAACGGATCAGTACGAGCTGTTTTGGTCGCTAAATTTTGCGATTACCCGAAAGAACTTTGAGGCAATTGGTGGATTTGATACGCAGTACCAAGGGTACGGTGCGGAAGATACCGACTTGGCATTTACGGCGCGCCATAAAAATATCTCGTTCGCACTTTGTTCCGCTACTTGCTACCATCAGCACCATGCGGTATACCGACCTCCCCTTCAGCACTTTCGGGATATAGTAGCTAACGCTCTCCGGTTCTATGAGAAATGGCAGACGTGGCCGATGGAAGGGTGGTTGCAAGAGTTCGTCAATCGTGGCCTTATCCAATGGAGTGAAGAGGAAGCTACTATAAAAATAGTACGCGATCCGAATTCTACTGAGATTAAAGCTGCTTACCAAGAAACTCCGGCTGGTTTTTAGCAATGAACAGTGAATAATTATACTATTCACTTTAAGTATTTAATACGGTTAGATCAGTGGTAGTTCTTTGGGTGTAAGCTACTTCTTCAATATGTTGAGCCGCTCGGCGAGCAGCCCCATCGGCGATAATAGAGTTCAGAGCATCGGTATCGGTATGTTGAACCTGTCTGAGATGGTTCTCCCATACACTTGGCTTTGACCATTGGGGAAGTACCAAAGCAGCATTCTTACGAGCAAGCAATCGGGCTTTACTTAATTGTTCGTCGAACGGGCGGGCTTCGGGAATACAGATGTAGCGGGCTTTTATCTCCGCTAGCTCCATTACGGTATTATTTCCAGCCGACGCAACTACTACATCGGCGCCTTTTAGATAAGGGTAGGGGTTCGATTGTACTCCTAAATAATGTAAATTATCTGGTGACGATGCGGAAGGTGAAATAGGTCCCAGTACCCACCACTGCCACTGAGTGTTTTTCCGAGCCGTCTCCGCCAAAAGCTGATAGGGTTCTTCTTCACCTCCAAAACCTGTCATCACTACTACGTGCTTCTGGTGGGCGGACATACTAGCTATTTCCTTGGCGTCACTTTGGGATAGAGTCTGATCGTTAAGTCGGCTAAATCCTCCAGCGTAAAATGTCTTCTTCTTAACCCAGTTAGGAGTTTCAGGCTCTTCCCACGCTCTAGGGTACGGTGCTAGTAGCGAAGTAGCACTTTGAAAAGCCGCAACGTGGGCAGGATCTTGTCGGTATCCATGCTGTCGGGAATAGATAGTGGGAATACCGCACAGGCGAGCAAGTAAAGCTATTTCTACGGATACGTCTACTACCAACAGATCAAGATTATACTTCTCAAAAAAGTTGACTAATGCGTGCATTCGCCCTCGAATAGTAGGAATGCCTAACGGTGCATAATGTAGTACCTCCGGCCAGTCTTCAGCGTAAGAGTCCGTCTGGCTAGTGTCCGATGGGAGTGTCTGACAAATAGTGCGTCGGCTAGCTATATCTTCTATCGCTGACAGGTCGGTACCAAACAAGTAGGCTGTGCCCGACAGATGGGCCACAATTTCGCGGGTACGATGAGCGTGACCCCGCCCGTGGTGATGAACGTAAAAACCTACACGGCAGTCTGACATATCATTTCAATTGGGTTAGTCAGACTGGTATATAAATCCACGTACTGATCTACCATATGCTGCATAGAACAGAAATTTTCTGCCCGTTGCCGACAGGCTTTTCGATCAAGTTGAGTTGCTTCGATAGCCGCCTGAGCTAATGATTCAATGTCATTGGGTGTCGCTAAGCGTCCGGTTTCCTCCGTAATTATTTCAGACATAGCCCCTCGCCGAAAGGCCGCTACCGGAGTGCCACACGCCAATGCTTCAGCAACTACCAAACCGTAGGGCTCTTCCCAGCAAGGTGTACACAAAAACACGCTTCCCATTCCTATAACATCAATTAGCTCACGATGCGACAAGTGGCCTAAGTACTTGTCTTGGGGGTTAAGCAACGGAGCTACGTGCTCGTCAAAGTACTCTTGATCGCAAATCGGCCCGGCTAACCATAAGCGTAAGCCCGCATGATGCGCGGCTTGTATAGCCAGATGAGTTCCTTTCTCAGGAGTAATTCGCCCGAACCAAACCGCTAACCCCGTATCGGCCCGAGGACTAAAACGCCATTTATCAAGATTAATACCGTTATGAATAACCTGGTCTACTGAAACCAACGATTGCCAGGCTTTAGCGTTCTGCCCTGAAACCGTTACGTAACGCATCTTACCATGACGGCGCTCGCACTTGACAGCACTTTGTAGCCAAGTGATGGGCGGAGTGTGCAATGTGGTAACCATTGGTGCACTAATAGTATTAGACATTGATACCGGAATGTAGTTAAGTGAGTTGTTCTGAATTACGTCAAACTCTTCATCTACCAAACGACTCATTAAATCCATGTAGGCATGATGCTCTTGCACAAACTGTTCGCTAAAGTATTCTACATTTGGCTCCCTGTCCCGGTAAGATTCGTAGTCTAGCGCACTCAAGCGCATAGGTTCGATATTTAAACACTCATCAGAATCAGCTGGGGCAAATACGCGTACTTGGTGTCCGCGTTGAATTAAGCCATCTGCTAAAGCATACGTATGCATCTCCAATCCTCCGGCAAATGGTTCCTTAATAGGGTATTTCAAATGCGATATAATACCAATTTTCATAATCAAAAAGTTAGATAAGTGAAGCCAAAAAAATTATACACTACATAATAGTAGTACTACATTTTGTATAACCTTTTGTTGGCTAAAAGTTATACAAAATGGAGGGCTTGCTAATAAAATTCCGATTGGTATATTTGAGCGTCTGATACTCAAATAAAGTATATAATAGGCGATATTTCGTTTACGATTTGGTACTAACTCAAGAAAATTATTTAACCTATGATACTTGCCGCTGTCACTGAAATTCCAGTACTCACTGATATTGCTATTCTGTTTGCGGTAGCAGTAGTTGTTGTGATGCTATGCAACATGCTTAAGATACCCTACATTATTGGTTACCTGATAACTGGTATTTTAGTAGGGCCTAGCACGTTAGATCTGCTTAAAAATACCCACGACGTTGAAATCTTTGCCGAAATTGGAGTAATTCTGCTGCTGTTTACTGTAGGGCTTGAGTTCTCGTTTAGCAACTTAATGAAGATCAAACGCTACGTGCTTTTAGGAGGTTTGCTACAAGTATTGTTTACCATTGCCATCACTGCCATATTAATGCTAGGTATGAACCGGGAAGCACCGGAAGCTGTGTTTTGGGGCTTTGTTACCGCCCTGAGTAGTACTGCTATTGTTATTAAATTACTGCAAGATCGGCTAGAGATTAATACCCCGCACGGGAAAGCTATACTGGCTATGCTACTGTTTCAAGATATTGCTATTGTACCTCTCATGCTGTTTACTCCCATTATTGCGGGAAAGAGCGAGGGGGGAATAATGACTATCTTACTGATGTTAGGTAAACTAGTGGGTATTGCCCTAGTAGCTTGGGGGCTAGCCAAATTTATCATTCCCCGGTTTTTTAAAGAAGTAATGCGCGCACGAAATCAGGAAGTATTTTTGATTGCTACTATCTTGGTAGTACTGTGCATTACCCTGCTTACTCAGCAAATGGGACTTTCACTAGCATTGGGGGCGTTTATTGCCGGGCTCATTATTGCTGAAACAGATTATAATCACTTGGCTATTTCGTGTATTCTTCCGTTTCGCTACGTGTTCATTAGTTTTTTCTTTATTTCAATGGGTATGCTGTTAGACTACCGGGTTTTTCTAACGGAACCGGCCGCCATCGCCTTTTGGTTTATGTTTATTGTGCTAGTTAAAATTATGGGAGGGTTTTTAGCTTCAAGAGCACTGAAGATTCCTATTCGCACCTCGCTTATGGTAGGGTTTGGGTTAGCCCAGATTGGTGAGTTTTCTTTTATATTAGCCAAAAGTGGAATGGATAACGAACTGATTACCGAAAACAGCTATCAGATATTTCTAGCGGTATCAATCTTGACGATGGCGGTAGCTCCATTTATGATTGCTAATGCTGAACGGTTAGCCGGAATGCTATCAACCCCAAAAAGTGTAGTGCAATGAGTAGCCAACCTATTTTGTACGGAGCGGACTGGTGTTTAAAGACCAGTGGCTTTAGGAATTTCTTACAACGAGAGTGGGTAGACTTTACCTACTACGATGTAGAAAACAACGAAGAAGCCGCCCAGCGAGTGCGCGACCACTACGACGGAAAGCTTAAATTTCCGGTATTAGAAATTGGTGACGTATGGCTGAAGAACCCTGGTATGGGCGAATTGCGCGACGAGCTAAAGCAACAGAAGCTACTGTAGCGTTAAGCGCTTCGCTTCATAAAGGTAATAGGTACGTAGTCATCGGTAGGCATGCCGATGTAGTATAGTTGCCACTCTTTGTCGTACCCATTAAGAATCTCGCGAATACATTCGGCTCGGTTGTGACGATGGTAGCAATCTTTCCAGTAGAATACTTCTACTCGGTAGTTCTGTTGACGAAGCTGACCGTTCACCCGGATGTCTACTTCAATATCTTGTTGGCTGCCAACAGACGGAAGGGGTATAGCAATAGATCCCATAAAAATAGTATTTGGTATATTTGGATATGTTGTTTCAGTTCAAATTACTATTTTTTACTAATACCATTAGCAAGTTGTTTCCAAAAAGTTACGAAAAATAAAGACTCCTCAACAGATCGTTGTATTTTTGTTCAGATACGTACAAAACGGACAATGTACGGAAGAAAATACGGAATATGAGATGTGAAATATGAATGTTGAGAAAATAAAAAAAGAGGCCCGAAAAGGAGAGGAGATGAAAACCGTTGACTATCATTCGTCGTCTGTGGACTAATAATTATGAAACTAAACCTGCTACTAATTTTGGTACTTATTGGCTGGACTTCTTTCTCAGCGTACTACTGGCAGTGTGAGATCTGGGAGAATTGTGATGCCGATACGAATCGTCCCGATATTTTTGAAAGCAGCCTGGCTTCTCTTCCTCGGGGGCAACTGGTAGTGCAGGGGCGCGATGCTGACATTCGGGCGATAGAGAACGTGCGTTTTCCTCGTGGGGGAGCTAGTTTACAAGTGCCACCTCAGGCTGAGCAAGCACTAGAAGATTTGGCAATCTACTTAGACCAGCATGCCGATGAAGTACTCCGAATTATTGGTTGGTACGATGAATCCGAAAAGAATACTACTTTGCTGAGAAATTTGGGGTTAGCTCGTAGCGAAGCAGTTGGTTACTGGCTAAAACAAGAG
>NZ_JBARYM010000385.1:0-2331 GCF_049647865.1 Tunicatimonas sp.
ATTCTTAGTTGTTGACCGTAAATATCTTGATCGAAGTCAAAAATATTAACCTCAATAGTTTTATTCTTTCCCGCTAGGGTCGGGCGGTTCCCAATGTAGAGCATACCCCCGAATTGCTTCTCTTCCAGAAAAACATGAACGGCGTATATGCCATCGGCTGGAATAAGCTTATACTTTTCTTCCACCGAAATATTGGCCGTGGGAAACCCCAATCCGCGTCCAATTTTATCGCCGTCTACCACCGTGCCGCTGATATCGTAGTACCGTCCCAGGTACGAGTGGGCCGTAGCAACATCCCCCGTTTCCAACGCTTGCCTGATTTTGGTGGAGCTTACCCCAATATCGTCAATATCCTGACGGGGAATTTCTTCTACCTGAAAGCCAAAACGGGGGGCATTTTGCAGCAAATACTCAAAATCACCTTGGCGGTTACGACCAAATCGGTGGTCGTAGCCAATCACCAAAAATTTTGCGCCCAGTTGGTCTACTAAAATGCGCTGTACGTATTCATCAGGTGAAAGCTGAGAAAACTCTTCGGTAAAGGGGATCTGAACCAAATGATCGATGCCCACCTGTTCTAACAGCCGCGCTTTTTCTTCAAAGGTATTAAGCAGTTTGAGCGAACTCTCATCACCTTTTAACACTAGACGGGGATGAGGCCAAAAGGTAAGCACTACGGTTTCGCCATCTACTTCTTTCGCCAGTTCTTGAAGGCGGTTTAGAATTTTCTGATGCCCAATATGCACCCCATCGAAGGTGCCGCTGGTGACGACGGGTCGCTGAGGGGGAATTTGAATATGACCCTGACGGTGAATCTTCATTCCTCAGTCGGTTTCAGTAAGGTAGACCACTCGGAAATTGTGCGAGCATTACTTACTTCTAAGTGACCAATTCGGGTACGCCGCAGTTCTTTCAGATAAGCACCTACTCCAAGTTCCTGCCCTAAATCCCGTACTAAGCTACGAATGTAAGTGCCCTTAGAGCAAACGACGGAAAAACGTACCTCAGGAAGCGTAATCTCGATAAAATCAAAGGCGACGATCTGAACTTCTCGCGGTTTTATTTCAACCTTCTTTCCCTGACGAGCCGATTTGTACACGCGTTGCCCATCCACTTTGATAGCGGAATGCTGAGGCGGAACCTGACTGATGAGCCCCAAGAATTTCTGTCGAGCTTCTTCAAGCTGAGGTAATGTGATGTGATCGGTAGCGTGAGTACTATCGAAGTCAGTTTCCAGATCAATAGAAGGAGTTGTTTTTCCTAGTACTAATGAGCCTTCGTACCCTTTCTCCATTCCTTGAAAACGCTCAATCTGCTTGGTCATTTTTCCGGTACAAAGCACCAACAAGCCGGTAGCCAACGGATCAAGTGTGCCGGCGTGCCCAATTTTCTTTACCTTGGTTAAACCTCGCATTTTTTTTACCACATCAAATGAGGTCCATTCTAAGGGTTTATCTACGAGCAGCATTTCACCGGCGGCAAAATCAAATTGCGGAGCGGGTGGTAGATTAGAATGCTGAGAATCAGATTGCGAAATACTAGTCATGCTAAATAAACCACGTGCTAAGGATAGCGATAGTTCCTACAATGAAACAATAAATAGCAAAGTAGATAAGCTTGCCCCTTTTTACAATAGCAATCATCCACTGGCAAGCCAATAGTCCTGATATAAATGCTGCCAAAAAACCGAGTACTAAAGCTAATCCCGAAATAGAAGATGCTACAGCCGGTTCTTCCAAATAATCAAGCACTTCAAGCAGTGATGCCCCTAAAATGGGAACAAGTACCATCAGAAAAGAAAACTTAGCGGCCCGCTCTTTTTCTACTCCGACTAATAGAGCAGTAGCAATGGTAGCTCCCGAGCGAGAGATGCCGGGCATAATAGCGAATGCTTGAGCCAATCCAATAATAAGCGCTTTGGGAAAAGTAACTAGTCCAGACCTTTGTTTAGCGTAGTAAGTGAGAGCCAGTAGCGTTCCGGTAATCAGAAGCATTAAACCCACCAATAAGACTTTTCCGCCAAAAAAGGCTTCAATTTCATCTTTAAATAGCGCCCCAACCAACCCGACTGGAATCATGGAAACAATAATTTTTACGACGTAAGCGGTTTCCTCATTCCACTGAAACCGAAACACACCTTGAATGATATCGACAATATCTTTCCGAAAAATAACGATCGTGCTCAATGCCGTAGCGCAATGAACAACTACGGAAAAAAGGAGGTTGTCTTTACTCTGAACGCCCAGCAGCACCGTGCCTAGCTCAATGTGACCGCTACTACTAACTGGTAAAAACTCGGTAAGGCCCTGAACGATGCCCAATATAATCGCT
>NZ_JBARYM010000386.1:0-3318 GCF_049647865.1 Tunicatimonas sp.
CCAGTGACCACCAACCATTCTATCATTCTCTCATTTAGCTCTTTGAGCTAAGCCTTTACTTTATCCTTAGGTAGTCTCTTTCTGCTGGAGGCCTCTTCAATGTACTCAATAATTTTTCCCGCAACATCTACTTCAGTAGCTTTTTCAATACCTTCTAGTCCGGGTGAGGAATTTACTTCTAGTACCATGGGGCCCCGCTTGGATTGGAGCATATCTACTCCGGCGATGGCTAAGCCCATGCACTTGGCTGCTTTCAGGGCAGTTTCTCGCTCAGCCTTGCTCAGTTTGAAAACGCTGGCGTGACCACCTCGGTGCAGATTGGACCGAAACTCGCCTTCTTTTCCCTGCCGTTTCATTGCGCCTACTACCTTTCCGTCGACAATAAATGCCCGCAGGTCGGCACCACCCGCCTCCTCAATAAACTCCTGTAGTATTACTCGGGTGTTCAAACTCTCAAAAGCTTCCACCACTGATGTAGCTGCTTTATCAGTTTCGGCAAGCACTACTCCTAATCCCTGCGTACCCTCCAGCAATTTAATTACCACGGGGGCTCGTCCAATGTGCTTCAGCACTTTGTTGTCTCCCCGGCTATAATTGGTGAAGGCCGTTTTAGGAATCCCTACTCCTGATCGGGACAGAATTTGCAGACTGCGGAGTTTGTCGCGAGAACGGGTAATAGCCAGCGAATCAACGGCACTAAATACTTTCATCATTTCGAATTGACGAACCACGGCGGTACCATAAAACGTAACCGAAGCCCCAATACGGGGTATGACCGCATCAATATCTTTCAGTGCTTTTCCATTATAAAAAATATAAGGGCCATTCTCATCCATCACAATATCGCACTTTAAATGATCGATAACTTGGCTGGTGTGCCCTCTTTGTTCAATAGCCTCAACCAATCGCTTGGTAGAATATAACTTAGGATTTCTTGATAATACCGCAATCTTCATAGTTTACTTTTTTTTAGGTTGTAAGATATATCTACTTGTTGAACATCTACTACGTAGCGATTTCTTAGAAACTTTCGTCCCAATAACACCGGATACTTCATTTCCTTCCGGTCGGTGAGTGAGAACTCCACCACTCTCTTCTTCTTAAAAATTACCACCTTGGCTTTAATCGTATAGCGATGTTCGGCTTGTCCGGAAGAACTTTTTACAGTTTTATCGCTAAAATCTTCGAAGTAAAGCACTTTATCATCGTACTCCGGGTGAGAAGGATCAAACATCTTAAATGATAAAATTGGGTTTCCATCTCGCTCAACTACTTCCACATGATGACAATGAAGTGCCGAACCATAGGCTCCGGTATCTACTTTAGCATCAATATTAAAGAAACCTAATTCAGGCAAATCTATTTTATCCTTTCTACCGATCGTGATCATATAGGTTAGTAATGAGTAAACTCGTGGAACAAGAACGTTACTTTTAGGGATGAAGCAAGTGTTTATAACGAAAAAGTTGCAATTTAATGCAATTAGCAAGATATGCTTCTGCTCTCAGAAGGTTACATTTTTAAATGTACATTGTTCATTGTCAACTATGCACTATTCAACCTTCCGCCTTCAAGTTATTTTTCGCCTATTACTAATTATTGGGCTAGGGTACACTGCTATTTACGTACTTACGGAAACTCATTTTTGGCTGGTTTCTTTTTGGGTAATACTGGCGGCTGTTATCAGTGTAGTTGAATTACTTCGCTATATTGAACGTTCGCATCGGGAACTAGAAAACTTGGTAACCGCTATTTATCAGGGGGACTTTACCAATACGTACCATCAACAAAAGTACAAGTCGAGCGAGTTACTAGCCTACTCCTACAATCGGCTCGTAGGTACCTATCAGCAGTTAAGGCAGGAAAAAGAAAGCAACCATCAGTATCTACAAAATGTTGTTGAGCATGTCTCAGTAGCTCTAATTGGAGTGAATCAGCAAGAAGAAGTTACACTGGTTAATCCGGCAGCGAAACAGCTTCTGCAATATCCGGTTATTCGCCATTTATCGGATATTAAATCGATAGACAAAAATTTGCACCAATGTATTGACCAATTAGAAGCCGGGCAACGAGTAATGGTTAAATTAGTACGGAACGGTCGGCTAATGCAATTGGCTGTGCAAGCTTCTGAGTTCTATTTACAGGGCACGTACTACAAGCTAATTTCTTTACAGGATTTACGGCGAGAACTGGAAGAGCAAGAATTAGCCTCCTGGCAAAAATTGATTAGGGTGCTTACCCACGAAATTATGAATTCAGTAATTCCCATTGCCAATCTAAGTGGAATGGTGCGACAGAACTTACTACAAACGCAACAGTCTACCACTCTTCAACTCCAATCATTAGATGAAGAAGAAAGTCAAGATCTACTGGAAAGCCTAAAAGTTATTGAAGACCGCAGTCAGGGACTAGCCAACTTTGTGAAAGCCTACCGTAGTATCACCCAGGTAGCTCAGCCCCACTTTCGGGAAGTAAAAGTAGCAGACTTGGTACAGCGAGTATACGGTCTGTTCGCTACTACTTTAGAAGAGCAGGGGATTCAATGGTATCAACAAGTCTCGCCGGATACGCTAACCTTAACATTAGATCTGGAGCTTATTGAGCAGGTATTAATCAATTTAGTAAAAAATGCTTTAGAAGCACTTAAAGAAACACATCACCCCAGTATCTCATTATCTGCCTACCGAACGAAAGGAAACGAAAGGGTTATTGAGTTACACGATAACGGCTCTGGTATTCCGTCTGAAATTGCTGAACAAATATTTATTCCCTTTTTTACGACGAAGCCCTATGGCTCAGGTATCGGCTTAAGTCTTTCTCAGCAGATTATGCGCATGCATCAGGGAGCTATTTCAGTTCACTCCTCTCCCAACGATGGCACTACGTTTATACTACATTTATAAAAAAATCAGTATACTTGTTCCATGCTAATACCTAACAACCTACAATTCGCCCCTAAATTAGCTGGTTCACTAGCTATACTATTCCTACTGACCAACTGCCAACCCCAAGAAACTCAGGAAGCTCCTCCTGAATGGCAACCTCAACCGGTCTCTATCACAACTCAGTGGACTGAAGATGTTTCCCCCAAAAACGCTCATCAAGAATACCCTCGTCCGCAAATGGTGCGAGAACAATGGCTAAACCTGAATGGGCTGTGGGAATACGCTATTACTGATAAAGACGGCGGTATGCCGAACGAGTATCAAGGCGAAATATTAGTGCCATTTCCCATAGAATCGGCTCTTTCCGGGGTTAAGAAAATGGTGCAGCCCGATCAGAAGCTATGGTACCGAAAAACCTTTACAGTACCAGAAG
>NZ_JBARYM010000387.1:0-2269 GCF_049647865.1 Tunicatimonas sp.
CTTTTTCACCGTGTCTATAAATTACATCCCATTCAGGAATCTTTTTTATTAATCGAGCTGCTTCATTATCGTACAGTTTGTTGATTCCATGAACAACCTTAACACTATCTATTTTTCCTTCATCATCTGTTGATAGTATTTGGACGAATACTTTTCTTGTTACAGAATCTGATTCAGGTAAATTTTCCTCATCCATGTGGCGACCGATAAATTTGTGTAAAAGTTTAGAGTCCTGAGCGTATTTGGATTTCTTAGTCTTTAAATTATCGAGTATCTGTTTACTAACTAGGATTCCTTGACCCACTGTTAACATCAACTCTACTTCATAGATACTTTGAAATCCTTCATTGAAATAATAAATTAGTTCTCCCTTGGGAACAATCAATTCTCCACTGACCCAATCTGCTTTTACCCTTCCGTTATCATAACGCTCGGGAAATAAACTTTTTAAATCAGCAAACTCTTGTCCGATGCTATCTACTCCAGACTTGAATGAGCCTTCTACATCTTGCATGTTGGTCGGGTAACACGCATTTCTAATTTCCAGTAGATATAAATTATTCCTCTCAATGGACCAAGTGGCCACGTAATTTCTCCAACAAGCAGTATAAAAACATCCTTTACTATCAAATAAGCCCTGTGGAGTTATTAACTCTTTATCAGGATAAAGCTCGAGTGGACAAAAAAACAGAGACAAAGTATCATCCCCATAAATCAATCGATCTGGTATCTGAGCTGTACCAAAGGATTGAAACGAGATCAAAAGCAATATGATGATTATTTTATACTTCATTTTTGCATGACCGCCAACGTTCTTTGCAGCCGTCGGGCCGGAAATTGTCAGCTTTGATCTTTCAAAATCAGTATTCTTGATTGGAGCAATTAGCTTACGAATGGTTTTCAAATAGGGATGGTCGCTGCATATTGTTATGGCACGTATCTTTTCAGTTCTTCGGGATTTCTCCTCATGTCCCAAACGACCAAAATCACTATCTCATCATTCTTCAATTCATAGTAGATTTGATAATTTCCCTTTCTCAAAATACGAACTTCTTCATCATTGGTGGGTCTACCTAATAAAGGGTGTTCTCGTAATCTCTCGATGACTTCTTGTATCTGTTTAGCTAGCTTCTCACTATATGTCTTACTTCCATTTCGCTCCGCATAATAGCCTAAAGTAGCCAAGAAGTCATCTTGTGCTTCTTTTGACCAAACTATTCTTTGAGCCATGCATTAACTTTTTTAAAAACTTCTTCTTGAGTAAAAATCTCGCCATTTTCTACTTGCCTTCTAGCATTAGAAATTTTTTGCTGTTCAAAATCACTGAGTTCATAAGGTTGATCTATTATTTTAGAATCAGTAAGTATCTTGATAGCATTTAGAAACTCCTCATCTTCTATGGATTGAATGCGATGTATAAGTATCTCTCTAAGTTCAGAAACTAGCATATCTATATCTTCTTAAGTTTATTTCTAATATACGAATTCTGTAACAATTTGATCCTTTCTTTAATACTATGTGCCATAACGTTCTATGCAGCCACCGGCCGGGGGATTGTGAAACGTTATCTTCCGACTATCAATGCTCTGACTTGGGGAACCGGACTGCCAATGTAATGATTCCCCGGCTGGCGGCTGCATGGTGTTATCATCAGGCTTTTTTTCATCGGTGAACGATCAGCTCCGAGCGATTCATTTCTAGCAAGACGTATCGCTAAACAAACTCTCTATACGCTTAATATTTCCTTCAAAAAGACGAATTAAGTCACGGTTCTTAATATTACCTGTTTTGATCACTAACAATCTTTTCGGTTTTCCTGTCAAGATGTGATCATCAAAAAAGTCGCTTTCTTTTGAGATAACGACTCTATCATCCTGATCGGCAACTACAATAATTTCTTTATCATCACTACGATTTGCGGCAGGCAATTCCAGGGTATGTACCGCATCAAATCCACGTTCTTTGAGCCAATCAGCAAGCAGTTGAGGAAGTTGTGCATCAATGATGAATTTCATGAAGCTAAAGGATAAACTGCCTTTGTCTGCGTTACCCGAACGGCATAGGCTAAACAAGCCAGTAAATCTTCTTTCACCAAATCGGGATAATCAGCTAATATCTCTTCATGAGTCATATCGGCGGCCAACAATTCCAGTATATTTTCTACTGGGTAGCGGAGTCCCCTTATGGTTGGCTTGCCATGACAAATATTGGCGGTAATTGTGATGCGGCTTAGCAAATTTTCTTCTTCCATAATACATAGTCTTTTCCT
>NZ_JBARYM010000388.1:0-2341 GCF_049647865.1 Tunicatimonas sp.
GTGTATCTGGTGCCTGAACTGTGATTTTATCTCGGCACAATAATACTCCCGCGCATTTTATCCGATCCGGATGAGTGTCTTTTTCTAAAGCCTCATCCAAGGAGGATAATCTATATGACTTAGCTACCGGAGGCATCAGTTCTTCTGCATTTATGCAAGAAACTATTTCCTGCATAATTCTTTTTACCTTGTCGGGTCTTTGGTGCATTAGGTGCTCTCTATCTACAAAGAACTGCGCTACATTCTTTGCTTGCTCTTTTAAAACACTTCGCGATTGCCCTCTCAGGTTAATTTCCAGATAGCTCCCAAAAGGTGCCAAGCTTCTTATACTCCGTACCGCACCAATATCCGTAGGAAGCGTGTTGAAAACAGCTTGCACTCCTACCCCATCGGTTAGTTCAAGAATATGGCGCTGAAAGTTGGTAGTCTCTTCCCCCACCACATGCGATATCCCAATTTTATTTAAAAATCGCTTACGGGTTTTACTATCTGTGGTAGCCACCACTTCAGCTCCAATGTATTGAGCGATCCGAATAGCGGCCAATGCAGTATCCCACTGATGCGTATGAATCAGTATCCAATCGCCCTTCTCTAGTCGAGCCAACTCTTGCAAAGCGTACCAAGCTGTTACGTAATTGTTAGCCAAATGAACCGCCTGGCTATTGCTAACTTCGGTTGGCTTTTTGACTAATTGATCTTCCTTTGCAGTAAATCGTCCAGTCAGCCCCACTTCTCCCCAGGCAATTACAGCGTCGTTTTTCTCAAAACCTTTTACCTTCTTGCCCACTTGCCGAACAATTCCGGTACAAGAGTTACTGAAGTTGTTAATACTAGCTTGATCCTCCTGAGGATCAATGTTGAGAGCACGCACATCAATGAGCACTTCATCCTCCTGAAGCTCACTTTGCATTTTCTCTCTAAAGATAGTTTTCTTCTCTGGGTTGCCTTGGTTGGTACTTACTTCAAACGAAAGTCCGGTAGCCAGAGATTGACGGGCAGTCTCATCGTTAGCCTGCTTTTCGTCTACCTTATCTAGTACCCTAGAGAATACTTGTGTGTCTCGCAGAGCCAACTCGGTGTGCTGAATTTTACCTTCTATAAATTCGGTAAATAGCATTTTTTGTTCGGCATCAGTAAAGTTACGACTAATATCAATTATTTGTACTGGTATGTAGGGGTTTTCATTAATTAAAACCCTTCCCATACCATACAGAGCAGCCTGCGCGTAGTTAACTGCGTGATTATCGCCCGTTGCATTTTCAGCATCCTGAGTAACAATTATTAAGCTAGCCTTTAGGTTCTTCTGATCGAGCACTCGGATTACGTTCATAGTGCTGACTATCAACTGGTTTTGTTGATCTTCAAAGAAGATTTCTCCAGCATCTTCCGCTAATAGAGCATCTAACCCCCACAAGTATAATGTTCGTACAATCGTTAACCCTTGCGCTTCTATAGAATCAAATAAGGCTACGATGTGCTCTTGGTTAGTAGGATCAACTTGATAGAGCGTATTGTGTATTTGTTCAAACGTATTACCCTTTATTACTTGAACAAAAGGCATTTCTTCGCTTTGCAATTGCTCAACTATTTTATTGGCAACTCCTTGTTGGTCGGAGAAGACTAGATAGCGAGAATCACTCGAGATTGGAGTACTGATATTGTCTACGACATCTTCCGAATTAATCAACTCCCAACGATACTCAAAAAGACCTTCGTATAGGCCGTTCTGGCGTTCTCCTCGCGAACCTTGAATATATTTGCAAGTCAACCCTTCAATAACAGCGATCAGATTTCCGTCTTTATCCAGAATCTGATAATTACCTTTAAGGAAATCATCACTAGCTTCAGTTATATCTACGTAAGTCCACACTTGTCCTTCTGGCTGCGCGTAAACTTGGTATCGCTGGATATGTACCGGCAAATAGATTCCTCTAGGTTCTTCTTCAGAATTTTCCCGAGCTGCAAAGATCGTATGCAAACAAGCATCTAATAGCGCAGGGTGCATTGTATACTGCTCTAAGCCATGCAAAGTCTGTTGGTTAAGACTTACTGCCGATAATATTTCATTTTCTTTAATCCAAATCTTCTGAATACGGCGAAATGCATCTCCATAATTCAGCCCTGCATCTTTCAGTCCTACATAAAAGTCTGGTATAGACACCTTGTTTGTCATTGTGTCTAGCAAAGGCATAATTTTGACTGCTTCGGGTTGAGGAAACGAATCGTAGAAATTGACCTTTCCTCCAGAATGCTTCGTCCAGTCACTAGATTCGTTTTCTCGGCTATACAAGAAGTATTCGCCTTCCTCATTCACGATTTCAAGGCGAGCTTCCAGCTTCTG
>NZ_JBARYM010000389.1:0-5405 GCF_049647865.1 Tunicatimonas sp.
CGGTAAGTGGCGGCGGACACTCGGGTGGGGGCGTATGTATCTCTACATCGGATCACGCACGATTTGGGTTACTGTTCCTAAGGCGAGCCAATTGGAATGGTGAGCAACTGATTTCTGAGCGTTGGATTGATCAGGCGACCACTTCATCGACAGCTAACGAAAGCTACGGTTATATGTGGTGGGTTAACCGCGGTGAACGGGCTTGGGAAGGAGTATCACCCTCAGTGTACTACGCCGCTGGGTTTGGCGGTAACTTCATCATTATTGATAATGAAAATGATTTGGTCATTGTGACTCGTTGGTTAAATCCACCCCAGGTGGGAGAGATGGTGCGGTTAGTACAGGCTGCGATAGAGAAGTAAACTGAGTTACTAATTTGGAGGTAGTTCAGCCACTATGGTTCTTCCCGCTTTGGTTTTATCGCCAATATTTACTTTCACTTCAGCATTCAACGGAAGGTACAGATCTACGCGAGAACCAAATTTAATAAACCCAAACTCTTCGCCCTGCCGTACTTTGTCGCCCTCACCTACGTACCATTTAATTCGGCGAGCCATTGCTCCGGCAATCTGACGAACTAGTATTTCCAAGCCATTCTGCAACTGTAGTACCATGGTGGTACGCTCATTATCAGTACTGGACTTAGGGTGCCAAGCAACTAAATACTGACCAGCATGATACTTGAAATATTTCACTAGCCCGGAGGCTGGATTGCGGTTAACGTGAACGTTGATCGGCGACATGAAGATAGATACCTGCATCCGGCGTTCTTGAAAGTATTCCTTTTCTTCGGCTTCTTCAATCACTACTACTTTTCCATCTGCCGGAGCCAGAATCTGCGTTTCGTTCTGATCTACTACGATTTTAGGATTACGAAAGAACTGTAGAATAAGCAAGTATAAAAGGGCACTCGCAATAACGACAACCATTTGCAAAACGGTTCGTTCGGGAAAAAAATACGCGATTGCTACATTGAGCAAAACCAGAACGATTAGGGAAACCAATAGCAGTAAGCGGCCTTCTTTGTGAATAGTCATAGGTAATTAAAGTTGCTGTAACTATACTACAAAGATAAGCGAGATTTGTTACGGAGGAGGTTTAAAGGAAAGAATGAGTGAAGGATAGGGTGATTTATTCTATCACTCACTAATTTCTTAGAACCCACCCCGGAATTTATAGGTATTAGCGACTTTGTCAATAGCAACGATGTAGGCGGCAATTCGCATGGATACTCCGTACTTCACGGCTGTTTGGTAAACCCGCTCAAAAGATTCGCGCATAATACGGTCGGAGCGGCGATTCACCCGGTCGCGCGTCCATTTATACCCAAGGCGATTCTGTACCCACTCAAAGTACGAAACGGTTACTCCTCCGGCGTTAGCTAGAATATCCGGAACAACTAACGTTCCCTTACTATTGATAATATCATCGGCCCGAGCGGAAGTAGGGCCGTTAGCACCTTCTACAATCATACGAGCACTAACCTGTTCAGCGTTTTTTACCGTAATCACATCTTCCATAGCCGCCGGAATCAGAATATCTACTTCTAGAGTCAGCAGTTCGTCTCCTTCAATAACTTCTCCACCGGTGAATCCCGCCAGCGTGCCATTATTGGCCGCTCGAAATTCTACCGCTTGCTGAATATTAATACCATCGGGGTTGTAGTATGCCCCCGAAATATCGCTGATGGCTACCACTTTACTGCCCCGCTCTTCCATGAGCAGAGCCGCATGAGAACCAACATTACCAAAGCCTTGTACCGCTACAGTAGAATGGTACGGATTGATCTTTAGCTTTTCCATTGCGGCAAAAGCCGAAACCATCACTCCGCGCCCCGTGGCTTCGGTACGCCCGGTTGACCCGCCCAATACAATTGGTTTTCCGGTAACTACCGCATTAATAGTCATACCGTTGGCTCGAGAGTATTCGTCCATAATCCAGGCCATCTCCCGGGGGCCGGTGCCCATATCGGGAGCGGGAATATCGCGGTCAGGCCCAAAAATGCTAAACATCTCTTGGGTGTACGATCGCGTTAAACGCTCAATCTCGCCAGAAGACATTTGTCGGGGATTACAGCGGATACCACCTTTTGCCCCACCGTAGGGAATATCTACCACCGCGCATTTCCAGGTCATCCAAGCGGCTAATGCTTTTACTTCATCGATATTCACTCCCATATCGTAGCGAATACCCCCTTTGGATGGACCGAGAATATTGGAGTGAATTACGCGATACCCTTCAAACACTCGGATGGAACCATCGTCCATGGTGACGGGTAGCGAAACAATGACCTGCTTCACCGGATTCTTTAAAACATTATAAACTTCATCATTCAATCCTAGCGCCTGCGAAGCAATATGGAAGCGCGACATCATGGATTCAAACGGATTTTCGTGATCTTTTATCGGAGCTGGTTCTACGTATGACATTTTGTTAACTCATTAGAGAGATTATAAAATCTAGCGCAAAATTAGCAATCTAGTTTTATAAAATGTAATCAACGTAGGGTTTTTAAAAAAATTTTAAAAAAATGACGATGAAGTGCGATGCTAATAACAACCCGTCAAAACGGTCGAGGAACCCACCGTGTCCGGGTAATCCCTTCCCTGAGTCTTTAATGGCAATGCTGCGTTTAAAAAGTGATTCTACCAAATCGCCGTAGGTACCGGTGACAACAATAATTGCGCCTACAATAATCCATTCCCAGGCAGGTAAGTCCGTGTAAAAGTATGATAAAAGTAAGGCAGTGACTAAAGCAGTAATCGCCCCGCCAATACTACCCTCCCAAGATTTCTTCGGGGATACTCGCGCGAATAGCTGTCTTCGCCCGAAGCGCACTCCGGCAAAATAGGCGCCAGTGTCACTCGCCCAGAATAGTGAGAGAATTCCTAGCACAATTTGAAAACTGTACATACTGCCAGAGAAAGCGATTAAGTTTAATAAAGCGAAAGGAACTGCTACGTAAATGATACCACAAAGTGTGAAGGCAATGTTGGTAAACGGTTTTTTATCAGACTTTTTATACAGTTTGATAAAGAAGATACTGGCCATCGCTGGAAAAACCAGTAGATAATAGCTGGCATCTATTGTACCTCGCTCTACTAAGAAACTGACCGTAAATATCAACAGCCCCGTAAATGTGCCAACCGATTTCAGCGGCAACATACCATCTAAGCCCGTAAGTTTATAGAACTCTAACTGAGTTAGCCCGCAGATGCCAAAAAAGAGGGCGAAATACGTCCATTCTCCATTGTAAACAGCAAACACTATTGCCATAATACCAACAGTTCCGGTGATAACTCTTTGAGTAACGTTGTTGTATCTATCTAAAGCGGATATCATCGCTAATAATTTTCAGAGCACTTATAACACAATCGGGAGCTACGTAAATTTCAATGAGCCCAAAATGGTACGCCCGATCTTGTTTATCAATAAGCACTGGATTTAGTTGCTGATCTTCCAGTACTGCTTTCACAATCTCGGCTTGATAACGCTGCTGCGTACTAAACACTTTTTGCCACCTACTATTCATCCAACTGCTTTAACCTTGTCATTTGCCGAAACTGGTGCAGCAAAAACGCTCCGGCTACGGTAGCAGCTAATACTACCGGCCAGGCTACTGACTCAGTGGCTTCCAGATCAATATCGGTAATTTCTTGCTGATATAAGTATAGCATAAATAAAGTAAAGCCATTATTTACAAAATGGGCAAAAATAGCGTACCATAAATTTCCAGACCAATAAAATAAATAACCGAACAAAGCTCCTAACAGCAAGCGAGGAAAGAATCCATAAAACTGTAAATGAATAGCACTAAACAGCAAGGCAGCTAACCAGATAGCCACATGATGATTACCCACTAGTTTATGCAACTTAGGCTGTACCAACCCTCGAAATAATAACTCCTCTCCTACCGCTGGCAATACTGCAATTACTACCAAGCCGATAAGCAATCCTGAAATGCTATTGAACTGAGTAAGATACTCCGTTAGCTCTTTTAGTTCGCCTTCCTTAGTTTTCGCCCATTCTTCAAAAGCAGGAGAAATTCCGCTAAAATCTAGATTCATATTCCACTCAATAATTACTGAGTTGGCAAACATAAAGGCAATCATAAGTAGAAACACTACGCCTAAAACAGCTACCGAGGTAGGGAAACGAACGGCCAAGGGTGAAGCCTCTTTATCGGTAGATTGAGCGGGAGAAAGACGTGCGCTGCCGAAATAAGGCATTAAAGGTGTTAATAGTTGTCGATCAATCAGGCGATAGTGTAATAATGGAGCGATAATAAACCCGAAAATGGAGGTAGCTGCCTGAAGGATAAGCAGCGCCGATTTAGCTTGAGGCGAGCTCATAGGATTAGCCAATGCCTGCTGAATATTCTGGAAGTCGTAGTTAAATAAAGGGAGGATACCAACAAATGCAATAGCCTGCCCCAAAAACAACCCCAGTAGCACAAAACCAATTAAAATTAGCAGGGAAGAGACTATATTTGTTTTTCGTATTACCGTTGGTTCCGGTTTTTCTAGTAAATCCATGAATTTTATTTGTCTATCTAACTTCTCACTAAACGTTATGTTGCGGAATGAAGAAAAAGCCTACCGGAGCAAAGTTAAAGAAACTTCTGACTTTCATTCGTTGTAGTTTTGTAATGTGTTTAAGTGTTCTTGTATTCGTGTGTTCATGATTGAGTAGCTTTGAACATTTGAACATTTGAACACCGATTGAATTAGACTGTGATGAAAATTGATACGATAGATTTAGGTGAATTTCCGCTATTGCTCGCTCCAATGGAAGATGTGAGTGATCCTCCGTTTCGGGCGGTGTGTAAAAAAAATGGGGCCGACATCATGTACACGGAGTTTATTTCTTCGGAAGGGTTAATTCGGGATGCGGCCAAAAGTGTGGAGAAGCTGGATATTTACGATTACGAACGACCGATTGGTATTCAGATTTTTGGCGATAAGATAGAATCGATGCGGGAAGCGGCAGCCATAGCTGAAGCCGCTCAGCCCGAACTAGTAGACATCAACTACGGCTGTCCGGTAAAAAAAGTAGCTTGCAAAGGAGCTGGTGCCGGAATATTGCAAGATTTGCCCAAGATGCAGGAAATGACTCGCGAGATCGTCAACCGAGTACAGCTCCCGGTTACGGTAAAAACCCGCTTGGGCTGGGACGAAAAGACTATAAAAATTGTGGAAGTAGCCCAGCGATTACAAGATGTCGGCATTCAGGCATTGACCATTCACGGGCGTACTCGTAAGCAAATGTATAAGGGGGAAGCCGATTGGAACCCTATTGCCGAAGTAAAGAATCATCCCAATATTCATATTCCTATTTTTGGAAACGGCGATATTGACTCGCCTGAAAAAGCACTAGATTATCGTCACCGCTACGGAGTGGATGGA